>JACPQP010000268.1 GCA_016190465.1 Chloroflexota bacterium | reverse complement strand
GTTGACGACGATGATCTCGTAGTCGTCGGCAAGCGTTCGCAGCAAGCGATCGGTCGTGACGAGCAGGCTGGCGATGGTCCAGGCGTCGTTGTAGGCCGGGAAGAACACCGAGACGCTGGGGCGAATCGACACGCGTGTCCTCCCGTGAGCCACACCGAGGAGAGGTCAGCCGGCCTCGCCAACGACCTGACGCTGCCCTCTCGTCCGGCTCACGGGGCGTATTGTAGCATACCCTCCTCGCGCTCCCGTCCAGCGGCGGGACGAACCCGGGGGATGGCCGGTGGGACGGACGCGCGCGTCCGTCCCACCGGCTCCCCTCGTCCCCTTCCCAATCCTTGCGGGGAAGGGGACGAGGGGGAGGAGAAGATCACCAGCCGCCGCTGGCCGCGCGGAAGGTGCCCGGCAGGCTGACGTGGTAGCGGACGATCACGGGCTGGCTGAAGGTGCCGTTGGCCTCGGCCAGCAGCACCTGGCCCGCGACCAGCGGGTTGACGGTGATGCAGAACTTCCCCTCGGCGTTGGCGGTGCCGGTCCCGATGAGGACGGCCTGCCCCTCCGCCGTCACCTCGTCAATGTTGACCGTACTGCCGGCCAGCGCGGTGCCGCAGACCACGGTGTCCCCGGGACCCAGCAGCGACGTGATCTTCACCGGCGTGGCCGTCACCGCCCAGGCCATCCAGATCCGATGGCCCGTCAGGTCACCGAACGAGACCGTTCCCGAATAGCCCTGCACCAGCGGGATCAGCGCGTTCGATACCGTGAAGAACTGGAGTGGCGAGTACGCCGCGTAGACGCTGGCCGCGATCGCCCCCGCCTTGGCCGTGGGCGGCGGGTTGAGCAGCGCCTGCCCGTCCCAGCCGCGCGGTCCGACCCCGGCCAGCGTGTCCGTGTCCGTATCCGGACTGCCGGTCACCAGCGGCAGCGTGCTCATCGCCAGGCTCGCCGTCCGGATCGGCGCACCGGGCCCCTCGTCGAACGTCGCCGTGAGGCTGTCCCCCGGGCGAATGATCACTCGCTGGCTCTGCCCGTCCACCAGGGAGACCCGCGTCTTCCCCTCTCGGCCAAAGTCCGCCAGCACGTCCACCGTCGTCGGCGACCCCTGCCGCGGGGTGAGCGTCACGGTGGCCGTCCGGCGGGTGGTCGGGTCCCAGTCCAGATCCCGGGTGGCGAAGAGGTACAGCTCCAGGTAGTTCTCGTTCAGGTTGACGTGCATCGACCGCCCGTAGGCGGCGAACACCTCGTTCCCGTCGGCGTGGCGAACGTAGGCCCGACCCGCGTCGCCGGGGGCAAGGCTCTTCGTCGTCGTCGACTCGGTGCAGGTGCCGTTGCTGAGCGAGATGAAGGGGTTTCGGGCGCGATACGTGCCGTCGCTGCCCACCACCACCTCCTGTCGCGCCGTCCGATCGTTCTCCGGCACCACCCGCACCGTCGCTCCGACCGGCGCTTCCCCGGCGATGACGTCGCTGTCCGGGTTGACGAAGGCCGTGATCCGCTCGACCGGGATCGTCGCGGTCTGGCCTCCCGCGCTCACGGCCACGCTGTCCCCCGGCAGGATGAACTGGGCGGTCTGGAGCTGGTAGTAGGTGTTGAGGTAGAGCCGCTGGGTGGTCATGTACAGCAGCAGCGGCGACGCCGTCGCCTCCTGCTTGATCGCGCCGGTCGCGCCACGATGCGTGACCGTTGGGCGGACCAGCCCGGTGGCGAGCCAGCCCTCCAGGAACGAGTAGTCCGACATCACGTAGTTGGTCGGCGCGGCGAAGGACAGGTAGACAAAGTTCCCGCCGGGACCCTCGTAGCCCGCGTAGCCGAAGCTCCCCGGCCGCAGCGCCAGCAGATTCGACGTCCCGCACTGGAACTGGCCGGAGGCGTACCGGCCGGCGCTGTCGGTGGTGACCCGCTTCTCGATGGACGAGAAGGTCGAGGACGAGCTGATGTAGCCGTTGATGCGCCCCGCGCCGAGCACGATGCCGGTGCTGGCCGGGCCGGTGCCGGTCACCTGGTTCGCGCCCAGGTCCACGGTCGCCGTCAACGGACTGATCTGCACCTCGTTGATCGGACCCCCGTTGATGGCGACCTCGACGCGGTCGCCGCCGAGGATCGTCGCCCTGAACTGGAAGGTGTAGGGCGAGGAGGTGATGGTCGCCGAATCCGCCGCCTTGACCTGCGCCGCCGCGTTCTTCAGGGTGACGTCGACGGTCGGTCGCGGTCGGGAGACGGTCACCCCGGTCTCGAGACCCGAGGGAGCCGACGGGAGCTGGAAGGCGTAGCCGTGGACGACGGAGGAGTTTTGCATGACCAGGACGTTCTGGCCGTGGACGGTGTAGATCTCGTTGCCGTCGGCGTGGCGCACCCGGACGAAGCCGGTGCTGCCCTGCTTCAGATCGACGGTGTTGTAGGTGCTGTTCGTGCTGGTGCGGAACTGGGGAGCGGCGAAGCTGCCGTCTGAGCCGGCGGTCAGCTCGGCGTAGGTGCCCGGCGCGAGGTACTGCGACAGGCTGGGGGACGAGCTCGTGACGGTCACGATCATCGTGGCGTTGGCGGGAGCAGTGCCGCCGACGCGGTCCTGCTCGTAGCTGGTCCAGGCGCGGACGTCGTCGACGATGACCCGCTTGTCCTCCGGGGGATCGGGGAACGGCGTGTTCGGGTCGTCGCCGGAGGTGACGATGTGGACGCGGTCGCCGGGGACGATCATCACCGGCTGGCTGGAGTTGCCCGGGGCGACGAAGTAGGTCTCGAGGTAGAGCTGAGTGCGGTCGACCTTGACGATGTTGTTCGGCGCCGGGCGCGTGGTTTGATAGGCGACGCCCTTGAGGTTCAGATTGCTATCTTCGAGGGTCAGCTCGACGCTGAGCCCGCCGATGTTGGCGCGACCCCAGACGAAGGGGGAGTAGACCTGCGCGAAGATGACGGACGAGACACCCTGGATGGTGCGGTCGCCGGACGAGGCGGTCCGGGAGGCCGGGGCGGCCGCCGCCTCCGGCGCCGCGGCCGGCGCGGGCTCGACCGCGGCCACCTGCGGGTGCGCGGCGAGCCGGTCCCGGCCGGCGTGGCTCAGGTCGGCCCGGAACGCCGCCGTCGCCTCGTCGAAGGCGTAGGCGCCGGCCAGGCCGGTGGCGGCGAGCTGCGCCAGCTCCTGGGCCAGCTCCTCGCGCTGGCGCTGGCGTGCCGCGGCTTCGAGGTCGGCAGCCTCGCCGCGAGCGAGGACGAGGACGTCAGGCTCGGCGAGGCGCAGGAGATAGGGACGGAATGCGACGAATGCCGGCGGCGTGGTCTGGGTATTGCCCGCCACCGGACCGAGCTGGGCCGTGGCCGGCGAGGCGACCACGAGCGTGAGTATCGCGAGCAGGATCGCAAACCGAGACATCAACTACCCCTTGGCTTGGTTGATAGGCCTACTTATAGTTTACTTGACAGTAGAGGCGATGGGAAAGCAGATTGCTCCCTCTTTTTGGGTGAGGGCGTCCGGGTGAAGGCGTCCGGGCAGGGGCATGGTAAGATACGGGAGTGGGGCAACGGGTTTGTGACCCCCAGAGGTGTGTGATGGGCACGGACAAGGCGATCGGCGAGAAGGCCGGCTCTGGCGACGGCGAGGCGCGGCGTGCGCTCATCGCCGCGTTGCGACGGAGCTGGCAGACCGAGCTGGAGGGAGCGGCGACCTACCGGTGGCTGGCCGGTCAGGTGCGCGACAGGCGGCGGAAGGAGCTCCTCGAGGAGCTGGCCCAGGCCGAGGAACGACACGCGAGCCAGTGCGCCGAGCGGCTCGGCGCGCTCGGCGCGGCGCTCCCTGACGCCCCGAGGACACCGATTCCGCTGAGCATTCGGCTGCGCGCTCGGGCAGGCCTGGATACCGCGCTGCGGGCGATCGAGATGGGGGAGGAGCGGCACCTCCAGGAGTACGAGGCGGAGGCGGCGACGATCGGCGATCCGGAGTCAGCGGCGTTGATGCGGGAGATGGCCCAGGAGGAGGGCGAGCACGCCTGGACACTCCGAGCGATAGCGGGAGCCACGGAGGGACACGAGCCGCGCGGCCGCCTGGAGGCGATCCTGAAGCACGAGCGGCACGTCTCGACTGGCTCCTGGATCGGCGATGCGATCTACGGCGCGAACGATGGCCTGGGCGCGATCTTCGGGCTGGTAGCCGGCGTGGCGGGCGCCTCGGCGTCCAGCGAGTTCATCCTGGTCGCCGGCGTGGCCGGAGCGGTGGCCGCCGCCGTCTCGATGGGCTCGGGGGCGTATCTGGCCGCCAAGTCCGAGCGGGAGGTGCACGATGCCGAGCTATCGCGCGAGCGGCGAGAGTTCGAGGAGCATCCCGAGGAGGAGCGAGAGGAGCTCTCGCTCTTCTATCAACTGAAAGGGTTTCCCAAGCAAGAGGCCGATGCGCTGGCCGAACGTCTGGCGAAGCGGCCCGACGAGTTCATGCGGGCGATCGGGCAGGAGGAGCTCGGGCTGGCCGAGGAGCGATTGCCGAACCCGTGGATCTCCGCGCTCTCGGCGACTCTCTCCACCGGGGCAGGCGCCGGCCTCCCGGTGGTGCCGTTCCTGTTTCTGCACGGCCAGACGGCGGTGCTGGCGGCGTTCGTCGTCAGCCTGGTGGGTCATTTCGTCGTCGGCGCGGCCAAGAGCCTCGTCACCATTCGCCCCTGGTGGATCAGCGGCCTGGAGATGACGATCATCGGCGTCATCGTCGGCGTGGTGACGTACGCCGTGGGGTCGCTGTTCGGCGTGGCCTGACTTGATAGTGGAGGAACCACCCTGATGGCATCCAGGGCAACGCTCCTGTTGGTTCCCACGGTGGCCATTTCCCTGCTGCTGGGCGGCGCTTGCGCTCTCGGCGCGGCCACGCCGACGCCGGCCAAGCCGGCCGCGGCGAAGGCGGCGGGAGACCCCACGCGGGGCAAGGCGCTTTACGATCAGTCCTGCGGTGCGTGCCATGGCCCGGACGCCAGAGGGATACCAGGTCTGGGCAAAGACCTGACCACCGGCGCCTTCGTCAAGGGGCAGACTGACGCCGAGCTCGTGGACTTCATCAAGAAGGGCCGACCGGCCAGCGACCCGGCCAACACGACGAAGATCGACATGCCGCCGAAGGGGGGCAACCCCGCCCTGACCGACGCCCAGATCGCGGACATCGTCGCCTCCATGCGGACGCTGCAACGGTAGAGCCTCCTTTCACCTCCCTCGCCCCGTCACCCCGTGGCCGCGTCTGCCCCGTCGGACCCGCGCTCGACAAGGCCGTGGACGGTCTTCTCCCAGAAGTGGGGACGGGTGAGCAGTTGCAGCGCGCCCTTCCAGGCGGCGGCGCTCATCAGCACCCAGTAGATGGGCATGAGCAGGCTGTATTTCGCCAGGTCGTGCTCGTCGCGCTGGATGGGGCCGAAGAGGTTCATGTAGAGGAACAGGAAGTTCCCCACCATCATGTTGGCCAGGCCGGCGTAATACACCGGCCAGGGGAATAACTGATCGATCGCGTGCCAACGGGTGAGGAAATAGGCGGCGGTGAGCGTCCAGAAGAGCGGGTTCAGCAACAGGGTCACCACCGTCCCCCCCACGAAGAGCTGGAAGGCGGCGAACCGTTTCCAGCCCAACTGGCCGATGAACTGCCGCGCGTGGCGGGTGTGGACCCAGTAGGTCTGGATGTAGCCCTTCAGCCAGCGCGAGCGCTGTCGCAGCCAGTTGCCCAGCCGACTGTTGGCTTCCTCCCACGTGGTCGAATCGAGCACGGCCACACGCTGCCCGGTGGTGTAGATGCGCGTGCCCAGATCGCAGTCTTCGGCCACGTTGAAGGCGTCCCAGGCCGCCAGGTTGCGGAGGGCGGCGACGCGAAAGTGGTTCGAGGTGCCGCCGAGAGGGATCGGCGCTCCCGAGACGTGCAAGCCCGGCAGCAACAGGTCGAACCAGGTCGAGTACTCGATGGTGAACAGCCTGGTCAGCAGGTTCTGGCGGGGGTTGTAGTAGTTGAGCTTGGCCTGGAGGCAGATAACCTCGCCGCCCAGGCGACGGAAGCTCACCACCGCCTTCTTCAGTTGGTCCGGATCGGGCACGTCTTCGGCGTCGTAGATGACCACGAACTCCCCGCGGGCGGCGGCCAGACCGTAGTTGCACGCCCGGGGCTTCGTCCGGGGCATCCCTGGCGGCACGAGGATCGGCTCGATCCAGCCTGGCAACTCGGCGCGCTGCACCGCCGCGATCGTCTCCTCGTCGTCCGCCTCGAGCAGGAGCTTCACGTCGAGCTTGTCGGTCGGATAGTCGAGGCGAGCTAGGCCGGCCAGCAGGTGGGGAACGATGACCGCCTCCCGGTACAACGGCACCAGGACCGTGTAGATCGGGAGCGTCGATTCATCCAGGGTGGCCAGTTCAGCCGGTTCGACGGCGATGCCGGTTCGCTCGCTGGCCACCGAGCGCATCACCAGCAGCAGCTTGTAACCCGAGGTAACCACGTACACCGCGGTCACCAGCGCGATCAAAGCAATCGTCGCCGCCACCGGCTCGGCGAGCGCCAGCGCCAGGACCGTCGCGATCAGCGCCCCGAGCGCGATCTTGTGCACGGGGCCGAGCAGCGAGCGCGCCGATTGCCCTCGCAGCTCGAGCTCGGCCTGCCAGCGCACCGCCGCGCTTGGATCATCGGTGTTTGCAAACATGCGTTCCTCCTTTGAACCTGCCGAGAACTTGCCGAAGTGCGCCCCGCCGTCGAGCAGCCGACCTCTCCCCCCTTCCCGCGCCGGGAAGGGGGCGAGGGGGTTAGGTCACCCGGAGCCCGACCCCTCTCCCCTTCTCCCCTCCCTGTGTCGGGGAGGGGAGTGATGGCTCCCCCTTCCCGCGCCGGGCCGGCTCAGGAACGGCGGGCGAGGGGGTTAGGTCACCCCCGGCGAGGGGCTCAGGGCGCCTCACCCGCGTGCGCAACGCTGCCAGCCGGCGTCGACAGCCGGAAGAGCCGCCACCGCTGACGGAACTCTCCGCCGCTAGGGTTCCACTCGCTGCTGGCATTCCAGTGGATGGTCAGGAGCGCCCCGCCGCGGAGCGGATTGCCCAGCTCGATGGTCGGGCTCAGCGTGTCAACCGGCGGGCCGACGAACTCTGCCTCCAGGGTCGCGAACGGCGTTCCCTGGTAGTAGAGGTCCGGGTAGCGCCGGTTGAAAGCATCGAGCTGCGCGACGAACAGCGGTTCCGGAACCAGGAGATAGTCGGCGAACCGCGGGGGATCCTTCACCGCGTCCTTGAACACGAGGTCGCGCGTCTGGATGAAAGCGTCCGGTTGCCCGTGGTACAGGATGATCCGGGCGCCCGTGAAGTCGTCGATCAAGATCCGGCGCCCCTCGAGGTGCGACCGGAGATAGGAGACGATGGTGTCGGTGGCTGCGGTCTGGTTGGACGACTGGCCGGTCAACCAGGCACGCACCGCATAGGGCTCGGTCTCCAATCCCATCCGCCCCGAGGCGATGGTGAAGAGGCCCGACCCGTGGGACGCGAGCAGGCCGGCGACGACGCAGCCGAGGGCCGTGTGTCTCGCCCAGGCTGGCGCCCAGGCTCGCCAGGGGCGGCGCGCCAGCAGGTAGGCGAGCAGCACCGTCGCGAGCGGGATGACATAGATGAAGAAGCGCACCCAGCCCAGCGAGTAGCCCAGCCAGACCAGCACGGCGTTCTCAACCGGGAGCGCCGTGGCCAGCACCGTGAGCGCCAGCAGGAGGCGATCGCGCGACCAGAGGGACAGTGCCATCGCCGCGACAACCGCCGGGATGAAGAGCGGGAAGAGCGACCAGACCGTCTGGAGCGTGTAGTTGGCGGCAATAGCCAGCGAGCCGCCTGACCAGATGACGTATGCGCTATAGCTGTTCTGGTTCGGCCCCACCTGGGCGGGGACCGAGCCGCCCGGAACGTAGGCGCCCTGGCTGTACTCGCCGCCGCCCAGGCCGAGGGATCCCAGGATGATCCAGCGCCAGAGCACGAACGCGACGATCAGGTAGACGGCCGGAACGAGCGTCACCAGCATCGTCGGCTGGAGCCTCGGTCGCCAGCCCGGCTGGACACCCGGGAGGACGATGGCGATCGCCAGACCCGAGGCGATCAACAGCGGCCACGACTCGAAGCGCACCATGGCGGCGGCGGCGGTCACCATCGCGTACGCGATCAGGTGCACCATCCGATGCCCCTGAGCCCAGCACGTCAGGGTGTACAGTTGCGCCAGCAGCAGCGCCACCGCCACAATCTCGGACATACCGTTGGCGCTGAACAGGACGATCACCGGATTGACGGCGTAGAGCGCGGCGAGTAGCCAGCGCTCGCGCGGGGGCAGGCCGAATCGCGTCAGGAGCTGGAGCATGATGGCCACGCCAGCCGCGCCTGCCAGGGCGGTCGACACCGGGCCGGCGAAGCCCCGCTCGGCGAGCCAGGGCAGCGCCAACAGCGGGAGCTGCGCCACGGTCGGCAACGGGAGCCAGACGAATCCCAGGTAGGCGAGCTTCGGCGCGCCGGTGTCGAACAGCACGGTCAGCGCCGCGTAGGTGCGCGAGGCCGCGTCGGTCCACACGACGTTCAGCACGTTGAGCGTGACCCAACTGACCACGGCGTACAGGGCGAACAGCAGGCCCACGGCGATCAGCACCTCTCTGGGCCGAGCGATAGCCCGCAGGATCCCATCGGCGACCGCGCTCGGCAGAACCGTCTGGCCGGTCCGGCCGCGCCCAGGGTTCGTCCAGGTCCTCAGCCCGAGCAGGTGGCGGACGGCGGCCCGCAGCGCACAGTAGCCGAGCACCCACTGGTAGGCCAGATAGGACACCGCCAGGAGCAACACCGCGCTGGGCTGGCGGGCGGCGCCGCTCGGTCGGAGCACCCGGGCGGCGCTCGCCAGGTGGATGGCCAGGTGCAGAGCGAGCAGCGCGACCGGCAGGGACAGTGCGAGTTGCACCGGTGCCGCCAGTTCCCACCGCAGCAGCGCGTACGCGGCGAGCGCCAGGAGCGCGGTGTGGATCGCCTGCACTTGTGGCAGCAGCAGCGCGTACGCGGCACGGGCGCGGTGGCCGATGGCTGGCAACAGCCGCCACTCGCCCCGGGCGAACACCTCCAGCAGCCCCTGGTACCGGCGCGTTCGCTGGTCCACCAGGGTCGCCAGGTCGGCCGGCGGTCGCACCGCGATGGCGCCGCGGGCGTCGTCCAGGGCACGCACCTTCGCTCCGACCAGGCTCAGCCGGAGCCCCAGGTCGGCGTCTTCGACCAGGCTGGCCTCGTCCCAGCCGCCGGCCCGCACGAGCAACTCGCGTCGGACAAACAGCGGACTCGGGCTCGGCGGGAACAGACCGACGCGGGCGAACCAGTGTCGCGCCGCGCGATGCCAGAAGTAGTGCTCCAGCATGTGGAGCGGTGTATGCCATCCGCGACTGCGTCCAGCGGGCTGCACGCCACACTGGGCCGCGTCGGGATGCTCGGCCTCGAACACCGTGTTGACGACGTCGAAGAGCTCCGGATGCGATCCTGCCTCGGCGTCGTGGACGACGACGAGGTCGTGACGCGCCTCCCGCAGCCCGGCGTTCAGGCAGTGCGGCCGGGTGACCGGCCCCGCGCCGTCGTCGATCAGGACGAGCCGGAGGTTGGTCGCCTCGAGCTCGTCGATCGCCGCCGCGACTCGGGCGATCGTCGCGGCATCGCGCCGCTCACCGACGACGATCACCTCAACCAGGTGCGGTGGGTACCGCGTCGTGAGGAGCTGCCGCAGCGTCTCTTTGCGGACACTCTGCCCCTCGCACACGGGGACCAGCACGCTGACTGACGCGCGGGGCGCGGCGAGATCGCCGGGCGGCCCACCGCCGCGATCGGCCGTGGGCGATCGTCCGCTATAGAGCAGGAGACAGACGTTGAGGATCCCCTGGAGCGTCGCCAGGGCGGCGACCAGCAGGACCGCCGCGGTGACTTCAGTCTGCACCACTACCTCCCATCAACACGTTTACCCCCTGTCCCCTGCCCCAACAGTGGAGAAGGCCCTCACCCCAACCCTCTCCCAGAGGGAGAAGGGGCAGATCCCTCTCCCCTGGTGGGACCCGGCTCAGGAACGGCGGTAGGGGAAGAGGGGACGCCCTGCCCCATACCGAGCCAGCCGAAGGCCAGGGCGCCCATCAGGGCGACGATTGCCAGGAGCAACCCGTGCCGGACGGCGGCGTGCGCGGCGACGAGCTCGCGCGGTAGACCGAGCATGCCGCTGAACACCAGCAGCATGGCCACTTCGTAGCTGCCAAGGCGACCCGGCGGCCCCGGCACCAGCGACGACAGCATGAAGAGGGTCGCCCCGAGGGCGAGCGACGCCGGCGGCAGGATCGCCCCAAACGCCCGGAACGTGCCGTAGAACGAGAAGACATCCAGCGCCGTGGCGCCCACCGTCAGCGCGGTGATGGCCACACCCCGCACGGGCTCACCGGCGATGAGCGACAGACTACTGGCCATTCCGGCGTAGCGTTGGAGACGGCGTTGGACGCTATTCACGACCGATGGGGGAAGAGCCATCGTCAGCCGGCTGGTGGAGCGCCACAGGGCCCCACGGCGCCGGGCGAGGGCGAACAGGAGGGCCACACTCGCTCCGGCCAACGCGAGCCCGGCGATCGTCAGGCCCCAGACCTCTTGGGGAATGCCGCCGACGGCGATCGGGCCGCGCGCTATCCTGGGTGTGACGCTGGATGTCAGGCCGAGCGTTAGTTCGAGCGTTAGGCCGAGTGTTAGCAGCAGCGCCGTCGCCAGGAGATCACACACCTTGTCGACGGCAAGGCTCGAGACCGCCAGCGGCATCGACAGGCGGTGCCGGCGTTGGAGCGTCACCCCGATCGCCAGCTCGCCTGTCCGCACCGGGAGGAACAGGTTGCACGCCATCGCGACGGCCATCAGCCCATACGCCTCACTCGGGGCGAGTGGCTGGACCGGACTGAGGAGCTGTCGCCATCGCTGCGATCGGAGGAACCAGCTTGCCACGAACGCCGCCGTGCCCAGGGCCAGCCAGGGGAGGCTGACCTCGCGGAGGTGGCTCCGCATCGCCGTGAGGTCCACCATCCGGAGCCAGAGGCCGATCAAGCCAAGACCGATTGCCAGGCCGACCGCCCCGACGAGGGCGCGCGGGAGCCCGGTCCGTCGCCGGCGGTGAGCGGTAGTCTCCTGCAACAGTCTTCTCCTCACCGATCTTCGAGCACGAACCGTCTCTCCTCCCGCGCCAGCAGGCGGAGCAGGCCGGCTTCGGTCTGGTGTCGCAGCAACTGGTGATACGGGGCGGCGTGCCCGTCCAGGTCGCGCAGTGGGTACCAGTACCCGCCCCGTTCGGCGCGCTCGACCAGGTGCCGGTGGCGCTCGTTCGCCTCCTCGGCCAGATAAAGCGCGGCGAGCAGCTTCCAGTGGCGCGGCGCGATGCCCAGGGCCTCCGAGTAGCGGGCCAGCGCGCGTCGGGCCAGCTCGGCGGACAGACCGGATGTAAGGTAGAGCGCCTCGAACGCCCCGCCGTAGTCGTCGAGGTCCCCGACCATCTGCTCGAGGCCGTTTGCACGAAAGCAGTACATCGTGATGAAGTGGAAGAGGTCGATTGCCGGCGGCCCGGACGGCTTGCCCCAGTCCCAGTCGATCACCAGCCGCCGTGCCCCTTCGACCAGGATGTTCTCGGCGCCATAGTGGCCGTGGGTGAACACGGTCGGAAGCTCTGGCGCGGCCGCCCGCGCCTGGTCGATCATCCGCGCGATGAACGCCTCTTCGCGGTCGGTCAGCGGGAACGTCTCCCGGAACTCCTCCAGTGGCCGGGCCAGCGCTCCGTCCCCCCATCGCCCCGTCGCCCGGTGCAGGCGAATCAGCCAATCCGTGGCCAGATCGAACGCCCGCTCCATCGTCGCGGGACTCCGGAGGTCCAGCTTTCCCAGGATGCTGTTCAGCGGGCGGCCAGAGAAGAATGGCTCGATGGTCACCGCGTGCCCGTCGATCTCGAGCAGCGCGATCGGGTTGGGGATCGTCCGGCCAAGGTCCTGGTCGACTTGATCCCGCAGCGACCGGACGTTCTCGTACTCCCGGCGGATGCCCGTGCTGTACCGCGGAGACCGTGGGATCTTTGCCAGGTAGCGTGGCGCGCGCTCCTGGTCGACAAACACGAAGAAGCACGTCTTGTGGAAGCTGAACAACTGCCCGAGAAAGTGCAGCGCCGTCGGCCGCGGCTCAGGCAGCTTCAGCTCGTGCCATCCGTCGATCAATCGTTTCTGAAGCTGAGGAAGCATCTCGCCCTCCCTTCACGGCGACGATGCCGTAGCTTGGCACCAGGTATCTCAACAGCCCGGTCAGCCCGAGCCGCACGGCGAGCCGCGACCCGAGTCGGGCCAGGCGGAACAGTGGCCCCAGGCCCTGCTGCTGGACCCGCAGCTCCCAGTCGTACGCCTCGAACAGGATCTTCAGACAGTAGGCGACCGTCCGAGGATCGTCGAGCGGCACGAGGTACATCGGTTGGTGGTGGTATGGCAGGGGGTAGAAGACCTCCATCTGGGCACAGCCCGCCGCTCGCAGGAGTTGCTGGTAGCCCCGGAGCGTGTTGCCGACCCACTCCGGGGTGCCGCCATCGCACTTCCCCGTGGGAGTCAATCGTCCCCCCACCAGGGAGCGTCCGCTGGCGGCCAGCCGGTGGAGTCCGAGCCGGTTCAGTATGCCCAGGTAGAGCGTCCCCTCGGGGCGCAGGACGCGCGTCGCCCCCGTTACCAGGTCACCGAACCATCGGCCGGCCTGTTCTGCTACACCGTTCAGCACCACAATGTCGAACGTCCCTGTCGGAAACGGGAGCACTGGCTGGTCGCCGGCGCAGATCGGGTACACGTTCGCTCGCCCCTCGCTCCGGCAGCGAAGCTGCGTGAACCGCGCGTGTTCCCACGAGGGGTCCAGGGCCACCACAGCCCGGCAGACCTCGGCGAGCAGGAACGCCGCGCCGCCCAGCCCGGCGCCGACCTCGAGCACCCGGCTCTCGCCCGACAGCGGCAACACCATCCGCCAGCCGGTCCGCAGTTCATCGGTGGCCCAGCGGTGCAGCGAGCGGTCATAGCGCCGCAGTTCGTCGTGCAGGGCGCTGCGCCAATCACCTTGCCCGGCGACGGCGAGCAGGCGGGCCATGACGTCTCGGGGGATGGGGCTCACGTACTGCCCGGCCACTCGCAAGTCCGGCACGTCGTTCTCAACCGGCCAGGCGACCTCGCAGCTTGGGCACCACAGGGCGGCCTGGCCCCGGCGCAGCGGAGCGCGGCACGACACGCAGATCAGCGGCGGGCCGGAAGCGCTCCACCCCACGCTCTCATCCGCGAGGGGCTGACCTAACCCCCCGGCCCCCTTCCCGGCGCGGGAAGGGGGAGCCGCCATCCCCCCTCCCCGCGCCGGGGAGGGGAGGAGGGGAGAGAGGTTGGCCCCCTGACCGGACCCTGGGCGAATTGCTCTAATCCGCATCCGGCCGCCTCCCGAGCAGGTAGAAGTGGTGGGCGAAGAGGTAGTTGAGCGGGAAGAACAACAGTGACTGAAAGCGATCGAGCCAGCGAATGATCGGGTTGTGGGCGAGCCGCTGGTCGTCGCCGTCCTGGAGAGCGCTCCAGTGCCATCGGTCGGCGTTCTCCTGGCGCATCAACCCTTTGATCTTGCCCCGGATGTGCATATCGAAGGTGTCAAGCCAGGGTGGGACGTCGACGCACCCTCTGGCGACGACGTGCAGCCGCCGGCTGCGGAAGAGATCCTCCAGCCGGCCCAGCCTCGTCCAGTCGTCGTAGCCGTGGTCCCACTCCTGACGGTTGCGCCAGTGGTAGAGCTTGTGGATCGGCGTGCCGTAGTTGAAGTAGTTCTGGGTCACGACGAAGACGTACCTGCGGGAGACGCGGATCATCTCGTCGAGGAGCGACCCGGCATCCCGAAAGCGTTCGAACGTGCAATAGTTCCAGGCAAGGTCAAACGTTCGGTCGGCGAACGGGAACTGGTCGGCCGCCTCGACAAACTCCACCCGGTCGCCCAGGCCCAGTTGCTCCCAAAAGGGGCGGGCGTTGTCGAGCAGGGGCCGGGAGGGGCTGCCGACCCAGACCCGGGCCGGCCGGCGAGCGAAGACGACGCTGTTCATCCCGGGCACGCCCATCAGCCCGTCGACCGGCGCCTCGAGCACGGTCTCGATCCGGTCGGGCAGGATGCGCTCGACGAGCCGGTTGAGGAAATAGCGCTCCGAGGCGATGCCCAGTCCCTCGTCGAACGTCGTCGCCATAGCGGGGAGGTTCCGGGCAAGAAAGCCCTCGAACAGCTCGTGGTCGCGCGGCTTCCGGATGCTAACGAACATGATCCACCCCCAAACTGTCCACCTGGGCCAGAACCCAGCAGTGATGTGCCAGGACTGCCTGTACCGGGTCCGGCAGGGCACGCCGCTCCCACCCCATCAGCCACTCGACCTTGCGCAAGACGGCAGCGGATGGTTGGGGCGCGGCCTCGCTCTCCGGCGTCCCTCGACCGAGCACCTGTTTCAGCTCGCGAATCGAGAAGCCGATGTCCGGCAGGTACGGCATGTCGATGTAGCCCGTCCGCAGGACGCGAAGCCTGTGCGACCGGACGTATGCGGCCAGCCCGGCCCGAGTCCGCAGCGCCAGCCGGCCGCGCTCGGCGTGCCGGCACTCGACCCGCGTCAGCGCGTGATAGGCGAGATGGAAGGGCGTCCCCCAGTTCAGAATGTTCGGCGTGAACACCAGGACGTAGCGGCCAGCAGATGGCAGGAGCTCGGCGAGCAGCTCCGGCCGGGTCTGGATCTGGGCGAAGTTCCAGACCAGGTCGTGCTTCCCATCGACGTCACCATTGGTCTTCCCGCCGACGTGATCGACCAGGCGTGGCTGGCGATCGGGTCGCCACGCGGCGCGGATCCGCGCGATGTCCGGGTCGTACACGGTCACGTCGCACCGGTCGAGCCACGCCAGGTTGTCGTAGCCCCGGGTGATCGCGCAGCCGTATTCGAGCACCGACCGGAGGCGGAGCTCCTCGGCGAGCCGCGCGAGGAAGCGCCGCAGCACGACGCGCTCGTAGACCGAGCCAAGCCCTTCGTCCTGGGCGAAAGCGCAGATCGCCAACTCCAGTGCTGCGCCGGGGTCCGGCCCCACCCCCGGCCCGTCTGCATCCATCGTCGATTTCCCTCCAACGGACATCTTCTTCTGCTGACGACTGATCGCTGATGACTGACGGCTACCCAATTGGTTTCTCGGCCAGCACGTAGGCCTGGTGGGCAAGGCACGTCTTGACTGCCGTGGGCAGGCGCCCGTACTCGATGAAGGTCAGCCGATGGAGCGCCCGCTCGATCTCCGCGTCAGTCCGACCATCGGCCCGCTGCCCTGCCTTCTTGCGGGCAACCCGTCCGATCAGGTTGAGCACGTCGAAACCGGGCCAGGGCGGAGCGTCGATCGGCCCGGCGTCGACCGTCTTGCATCCCAGGGCCTCGAGACGGCGGCGAATCGGCGCGATGTCCATCCAGCGGCGCAGGCCCCACGGCGACGGCTCACCTCGCAGCCGGCAGGCCAGCGCGTGGATCGGGTAGCCGTAGTTCCGCCGGTTGGGGACGATGATCCAGACGAGCTGTCGAGCGGTCCGGACCATCTCCGTGATCAGGCGACTCGCGTTGCTGGCCGTGGGGATGGAGTCAAAGTTCCAGACCAGGTCGAACTGGGCGTCGTTGAATGGGAGCGTCTCGGCCGCGGAGTGGACCAACTCGAGTCGATCCAGCAGACCGAGCGCTCGCCAGGCATCGCGCGTCTTATCGAGGACCCTCGCGTCGTGGTGCAGGACCGTGACGTGGCCGCCGCGCCGAGCGAAGATCACGCTCTGCGTGCCGGCGCTCGCAAAATAGGACTCCGCGTTGCAGGGGGCTTCGAGGACGCTGCGGATGGGATAGCGGTCGCCAAGCTGCTCGCCATAGCGATTGCGAACGTAGCGTCCGTAGACCGAGCCCAGGCCCTCGGTGAAATCGTAGAGTTGCATTCCCCTCCCTCTTCACGCCGCCGGCGGCAGATCGATCGCCGGCGCGGGGGCTAGCGGGCGCCCGGCGTAAGTCTCCGTCGGGTCAGTTTCGGCCAGCGGTGCGGGCAGCGCCATCATCTGGGCCTGCCATTCGGCTTGCAGCAGCAGCGCGACCGGGATCGTGACCCGCTGTCGCAGCAGACCAAGCAGTCGGTCGCGGGCCACTGCTGCACCAATCTCCTCGGCATGGATCACCGCGAGGATGACCCCGGCCTGGACGTGCGCGATGATCGTGTCGGTCGCGCGTGTGGCCCGCCGAAGCACCTCTTCGGCCCGGCGCAGCAACTGCCGCCGGGTTCCGGCTGGCCAGTAGCGGCCTGGCTCAAGCTCGGCCGCAACACGAAACACCAGGATCATCCGCGATGAGCAGGAGCGGCGCTCGATCCAACGCCGGACCGGAGCTATGGCGGGGACCGCTGCTTCTCCCGCACTCCCTCTCCCCGTGGTCAGGTGCGAGGAGGGCGGCCACGGGGGGCCAGGGCGGCCACGGGGGACCGCCTCGACGGTAGGGGCACCCCCCTGTGGGTGCCCCGCTTCGCACGGGGGGCCGCCCCTGCGGTAGGGGCACCCCGGTGTACGTGCCTCCTGATCGCGCTGGGGGCCTGGGCCGCCCCTGCGGTAGGGGCACCCCCCTGTGGGTGCCCCGTCCCGGTC
>JACPQP010000270.1 GCA_016190465.1 Chloroflexota bacterium | reverse complement strand
GGCGCTACTGACGACTGATTACTGACTACTGACGACCACTATGATGGATCCGGACTCGGACGGTCGCCCGGCCCCGCCTCCCCCAGCAGCTCGCCCACCCGCTGTGCCACCACCTCGGTGAGGACGGCGACCGCCTCTTCACCGAAGGCCGCCGAGGCGGCGCGCGGGTCCGGGCCGAGGATGCCGATCAGCTCGCCGCCCGGCAGCGGAAGCTCGTCCATCCGGACGTGCTCGCCCAGCAGGGCCAGCCCCAGCGACGTCTCCCACTTCGCCGCGTGGTCGCCGCGATAGCCCCGCTCCTGGACGATCTCCGCCTCTGTCGCGGCCAGCACGCGGGCGCGGCCCAACTGATTGAACGCCTCTGCCACGGGCGCCGCGGCAGGCGAGAGCGGGTAGTGGCCGCAGAGGGCGACGATGGCCCGGAAGCCGAGCGCGTCGATCTGCCAGAGGGTCTGGGTGAACAGCTCCTGGAAGAGTCGCCACCCGTCCTGCTCGACGGCCCGCGCAGCGTTGCGGACGAAGCCATCCTTGCTGACCCCCAGCGCCGCGGCGATGTCGTCGCGCATATCGCGAGGCACGCGGGCGATGCGGTTCGGGTCGAAGTGGACCTCGGCGACCTGGTCGCGGTTGTCGCCGTACCAGAACGTGGGGAAGACGACGCCGCCCGTCCGCTCGGCGAAGCGGCAGCACAGGGCGTGCGCTTTCAGCGCATCTAGCCCGAGCGGCAGGTGCGGGCCGTGCCACTCCAGGATGCCCAGGGGGAGGTAGGCGACCGGCCGTCGCGCCCGGGCTTTCACCATCTCGGACGGGGTCATCGTCTCGTATTGAACTCTCACGGGTACGACACCTCCGGATGCTCTCGGTTCTGGCCAGCCGTTGAGCCGGGCTTCCCCTGCCCCCGACGGAGCAGCAGGGCGAGAGGCGACGCTCTCCGTAAGGGGAAGAGGGGAAACCGGGGTTTCGCCTTTTCCCTTTTGACCCTTTTCCCCTCGAGAGGGACGGGGCGATGGGGCGACGGGGCCTGCCCCTATCTGCCTTTGGACGCGGGGTTCTCCCCCAGGTACCGCTGGACGGCCAGCAGAATGAGGTCGCGGACCGAAAGGTTGGCCCGCGCGGCCGCGGCCTCGATCTGCTGAAACAGTGGCGTCGGCATGTGCAGGGCGTAGCCCGTCTGGACCGGATCGTCGTCGATGACGATCTCCTGGTCGGTGAACGAGGTGAGGACCCCCCTCCGGTTGGTGAACAGGTTGCGCCAACTCTGGTCGGAGAGCTCCCGGCCCAGCGCCCGCTGGACCATCTCCCGCGTGATCCGGAGCCGCGGTGAGGCTTCCACGCTGACGAACCCGGGCGGATGCTGCTCGAGCGCGAGGCCGCCATTCTCCTGGGCGATCTGTTCCGCCAGCAACACGTTGCGCAGCCCATAGGCCATCGATACGCGGGCCATCGCGACCTCCTT
The DNA here is from genome assembly GCA_016190465.1 of Chloroflexota bacterium. Classification (GTDB taxonomy): domain Bacteria; phylum Chloroflexota; class UBA6077; order FW602-bin22; family JACPQP01; genus JACPQP01. The sequence goes on along the minus strand of JACPQP010000270.1, from coordinate 7,319 downwards.
CGGCATTCCGCTATCAGCCTGCACCGCAGGGGCCGGGACGAACGGGAACCGCAGATGAACGCATTAGTAACTGGCCGCCACGATACCACAGGACGGGCAGGCAGACAAGAAGGTCGTCCAAACGGCGCCGTCAGGCGGGATCTTCGTAGCGCAGCGTCTCGCACTGGCCGTCGCGGCCGACGACGGCGCCGGGGAAGATCACGGTGGCCTGGCTGGCATAGTCCAGCGGGTTCGGGAGCGCCGGGCTGAAGTGGGTCAGCCACAGGCGCCGGACGCCAGCCTGGCGGGCGAGCGTGGCGGCCTCGACGAAGGTCATGTGCCGCGTCTCGACGGCGCGCGGCTGGTCGGCCGGGTCTCCGAAGGTCGCCTCAGAGATGAGCAGGTCGGCGTCGCGGCTCAGGTCGACCAGCGCCGGCGTCGGGCGGCTGTCGGTGACATACACCACGGTGATCCCGCGCCGCGGGGGACCGAGCACCTCGTCGGGCTCGACGCGTCGGCCCTCGTGCTCCACCGTCTCGCCGCGCTGAAGCGTGCGCCAGAGGGAGATCGGGAGCCCCAGCGCCTGGGCCCGCTCCGGGAGGAAGGGCCGACCCCGCGGCAGGGCCAGGCGATAGGCGAGACACGGGCCGCTGTGCTTCGCCGCCGCGCACGTGCCGACGAACGGCTCGACGCGAAACGTCGCGCCCGGCCGGAGAACGACGGTGCGGACCTCGAACGGCAGGAACGGTGCGAGCACTCGCTGCGCGGCGACGACCTCGGCAACTCCGGGCGGGCCGAAGACCGTGACCGGCTCGTCGCGGTCGGAGTTCGCCAGCATCAGGAGCAGGCCGACCAGGCCACTCACATGGTCGGCGTGGAAGTGGCTCAGGCAGATCGCGTCGATGGCCCGGAAGCCAAAGTGGATCTCCTTGAGCGCGACCTGGGTCCCCTCGCCGCAGTCGAGCAGCACCGCCCGACCCTCGGCGCGCACGATCGCGCAGGAGAGCCAGCGGTTGGGGAGCGGCATCATGCCGCCGGTTCCCGGAAGACAGACATCCAGCATCGTTCGTCGCCCGCACCGGGTTGCCCTGCACGACTCACGCCAATAGAGCCCCGCATGGCCTGCCGCCAGCGTAGCGGAGCGGTGGCCAGGTTGTCAAATTGCCTTTCTGCCAAGGCCTGCCGCGGTGAATAGAGAGACAGGGTGATGGCTTCCTGGTATAATGTCCGCAACGTGGCACACTTGGCGGTGTTCTCTCGGTGAGAGACTGAGTAAAGAACGAGAAAGGAGTGCAAGGTGTACCAACCACGCGAGTCTGGTCTGCCTGATATCTATGCGCAAACCCAGGTCCGGTCGGGTGTCCTCGGCAAGGTGCTGGCGCTGCTGGCGTTCTCGATGATCTTCACCGCTGCCGGCGCGCTCGTCGGCGTTCGGCTCGGGGGCGGCATCACGCTGGTCGCCGCGATTGCCATGCTGGTCTGCGTCATCGCCGTCAGTCTGGCCCGCAACGTCCCGGTGCTCAATCTTGGCCTCCTCTACGGCATGACGTTCTTCAGCGGGCTGATGCTTGGTCCACTGATCGACATCTACGTGCGGGCCGGACTGGGCGGCATCGTCTACCAGGCCGCGGGCATGACCGCCGCACTCACCTTTGGGCTCAGCGCCTACGCGCTGACAACGCGGCGCGACTTCTCCCGGCTGGGCGATTACCTCTTCTTCGGGCTCCTGGCCCTCATCGTCGCCGGGCTGGTCGGCCTGTTCGTGCACCTTCCGGCGCTAAACCTGCTGCTCGGCCTGGGCGGCGCCGTGATCTTCAGCCTGTACATCCTGGTCGACGTGCAGCGTGCCCGCCACCTGGAGGACACCGTCGGGAACGCCGTGCTGATGACGGTCGCCCTCTACCTGAACATCCTGAACCTGTTCCTCAGCCTGCTCCGACTGTTGACCGCGCTCTCCGGCGGCGATGAGTGACGAGCCTGCGGGTTGTCCGTCTCGGTGCGCCCCTGGCCGACGATCTGGCCTACGAGCGACGAGTGCTTGATCCGGTCGGCGCCGAGCTGGTTCAGGTGCAGGTGACGACCGAGGCCGAGGCGATTGAGGCAGCGCGGGACGCCGACGTCGTGATGAACGCCGGGTACCGGGTCGCCCGCGAGCTCATCGCGTCCCTCCGGCGGTGCCGCGGCATCGTCCAGTGCAGCATCGGCTACGACCGCGTCGACGTCGTGGCGGCCACCGAGCGCAACATCGTCGTGGCCAACCTCCACGCCTACTGCATCGAGGAGGTATCCGACCACGCCGTCGCCCTGATGCTGGCCTGCGCCCGGAGACTGCTCCCGATGGACCGGGCCGTGCGCGATGGCACCTGGCAGCGGGGCTACTACGACGGCCGGCAGGCGATTGGCGAGGTGCGCCGGCTGCGCGGGCAAACGTGCGGCATCGTCGGCCTGGGGAACATCGGCCGACTGGTCGCCCGGAAGGTCGCCGGTCTTGGCTTCCGGCTGCTGGGCTACGATCCGTACGTCCGTGCCGAAGTGGCCGAGCCGCTCGGGGTCCGGCTCGTCGGGCTGGACGAGCTGCTGCGGGAGTCCGATCTCGTCACGCTCCACGTCCCCCTGATGGTCGAGACCTGCCACCTGATCGGCTCGGCCCAGTTCGCCGCGATGAAGCCGACCGCCTACCTCGTCAACACCTGTCGGGGGCCGGTCGTCGACGAGCCGGCGCTGGTGGCCGCGCTGCGCGACGGACGCATCGCCGGCGCTGGCCTGGACGTGTTCGAGACGGAGCCGCTCCCGCTCGACAGCCCACTTGTCGGCACGGCCAACGTCGTCCTGACGCCCCACCACGCCGTCTACTCCCAGGAGTCGATGATCGCCTGGCGCCACCACGCGGTCGACGAGGCCGCGCGGATCCTGGGTGGCCGCTGGCCACGCGGCCTTGTCAACCGGGAGCTTCGCAGCCGCCTCACGCTGGAGGAGCCAGACTGAGTAGATATCAGCCCTCGCGGATGATCGTCAGCGCCCCCTGTGGGAAGACGTTCACCGACGCCCGGCTGTGCCGGGCCCGCAGCTCGGCCACCGCCGAGGCGAGATCGCGGTGGAAGGAGGCGGTGGGCGGGATCCGGCGGGCAACCTCGTCGGGGCCGACGGTGGGGCAGTAGACGATCAAGTGCCGGCCCTCGCCAGCCGGGCTGGCCGGCGGCTTCGCCGGGCTGTGCCGCTCGGCCTTGCGAGCCCGCTCGCCCAGGTGGTGGAAGCCCGGCCCCTCCGTGCCGGCCGACACGAAGAGGACCGTCCCGCCCTCCCGGACGGTGGCCGGGCAGCGGTGCATCCCCTTGAGCGACTGGCCGAACTCGCGATCCTGGGGGAAACCGCTGACGATCGCGGCGTCGACCCCCCGGGGCGCATCGACCGCGTACAGCTCTCGCGCGGCCTCGACCCCGGCCCGGTGGGCAGCAACCAGGTCACCGGCGAACAGCCCGGCGACCTCGACGTCGGCGTTCATCACGCAGTTGACGATGGCGTCCAGCCCGGCCACCCGGGCGATCTGCTCGAGCTCGTCCCGAAACTCGTTGCCCTCGACCAGACAGCGCCGGGCCCCCTGGAGCATCGTCGAGTGGTGGGCGGTGATGGTGCCGATCGAGCAGACGCCCGGTAGGATCAGCTTGGCGCCGCCGCCGAACCCGGCCGAGCCGTGGGGGATGATCCCGCCGGCCACGATCTTGACGTCGGCCTCGGCCACCTCGTCGTTGATCTCGACCCGGATGCCGCGCGGCGTCGTGCCCACGTAGACGTTGTGCTCGTGGGGGTTGTGGGTGATGCACTCGTAGCGGTCGACGACCCAGTCGCCGACCTTCCGCCGGAAGTCGACGCTGAGCATCGGTCGGTGGCAGCCGATCCCGCCGATGATCTTGATGCCGGCGTCGGCGATGCCTCCGGCCTTCAGTTCCTCGATGATGAGGGGGACGTAGGCGTAGGCCGGAGTGGGGCGAGTCAGGTCGTCGACGATGATGACGGCCGTTCGTTTGCCCCGGGCCAGCTCGGAGATGCGCGGGGCGCCGATGGGCCTACGCAGCGCGTCGCGCATCTCGTCGGGCGTGAGCGCGGGCGCGCTGCTCACGCTCAGGTTGTTTACCTGCCAGTCGTCAGGCAGGTCGCAACTGATGGGGCCGGTGTCCAGGCGCATAGATAGCTTGGTCATCTTGCTCCTCCTCGGTAGTCTGGCCGGCCTCCGCCGCCGCGTCGGGCCGATGGGCGGCCCGACGCGGCGAGAGGGCAGATGTCGAGCGGCCAACCGCTATTGTATCACAGACCCTCTTGACAACCCCCCACTGGAGTGCTACGATGGGCGACGCAAGCGCTTGCAGGCGAGCGATTGCGATAGGCTCTCGGGATCATCCTGGCCAAGGAGCGGCGATGGATTGGATCACGTCCGGACAGACCTGCGCCTCCGTGGTCGTCGGCGCCCACGCCAGCCGCGTCGAGCGCGCGGCCGCCCGGTTGTTGGTGGACGAGGTGAGGCAGCGCACGGGAGCGACCCTGCCCGTGTTGAGCGAAGAGGAGGCCCATGGAGCGGCCACCGGCCTGATCCTCCTGGGAACGCCGGCCACCCATCGCCTCATCGCCCGATCGGGCGTCCAGGCCGAGCGTGACCCCGACGGTGAAGCCATCGCCGTCCAGACCGGCCAGATCGGCGGACATCCGGCCGTCTTCGCCGTCGGCGCCGGCCCCCGGGGCGCACTTTACGCGGTGGACGAGGTGCTCGACCGGCTCCAGGTCACGGGAACGGATGCCATCCTCCCTCCGGTCTCCCTCGCGCAGCGCCCCTCGTTCCGCCTGCGCGCCCGCGAGCAGCACGGGTTGAGGCTGTACGATGACCCGGCGCCGCCGCTGCTTGATCGATATCAGCGCACGATGAGGTACTTCGCCCGCCACCGCGGCAACGTCTGCTGCCTGGGCCAGGATTGGCCCGAGATGAACTCGGCGCTCGTGGGATACCGCCACTTTCCTGAATTGCTCGACGCCGCGTGCGAGCCGGAGCTCGACCGAAAGCGCGCCCGGGCGCGAGAACTCGTCTCGCTCGCCGCCGACTACGGCATCGACGTCTACCTGACGATGGTCGAGCTGAGATACCCGCCCGCCCTGCCTCGGCTCCACCCCGAGATCGTGGCGACCGATCCGCCTGGCGGGAAGCGCTACTTCGCACCCCCGAACTGGCCGTGGCTCCGCCAGAATCTCCCTCGCGTCTGCACCTCTCACCCCACCACCTGGGCCTGGTATCGCGCGAAGGTCCGCGAGCTGTTCGAGGTGGTTCCGGAGGCCGCCGGGATGGAGCTGTGGATCTCGTGGGCCGATACCGACGTCTTCTACTGCGCCTGCGCCAGGTGTCGTGCCCGGACTCCGGCGGAGCATCTTCACGAGCTGATCGCGCAAGCGCTCGCGGGGATGGATGAGGCGGCGCCAGGGCAGGACAAGCGACTCATCCTTCGGACGTACCTGGGAGGGTGGCGCCACATCCTCGCCGAAGAGTTCTTCGCTCCGCTGGCTGGCCGACTCGACCGGCGTGTCATCGTCTGCAACAAGGCGCAGTACGGGGACATGTACTACGGCAATGCGCCGCACCCCCTCGCGGGTCGATATGTACCCCACAACGCGGAGGCGATCGAGTTCTGCCTGGGCGGCGAGTATCGCGCCGGCCTGCGGTGGGGCACCCTGGCGCCGATCTCCCCGTTCATCGAGGAGCGCGTCCAGCTCTACGCCGACCGAGGCGTCGACGGTCTCTATCAGCGCCACCTGGACTGGCAGAACCACTTCAACGCTCCGGACTTCGAGACCTTCTTCGCCCTGGCCTGGGACCGGACGGCCTCGCCGGAGCGGATCTGGCAGCGGTGGGCCGAGCGAACGTACGGCGCCGAGGTCGGACCGCGGGTCGTCGAGATCCTGCGCGACGGCACGCGGGTGATGGAAAAGGCGATGTACGTGCGGGGCGTCGCACTGGGGAGCCACACCCTCTTTCCGGAAAGTCTCGAACGGATGCGCCACCTGACGGTGAATCGCAGTGCGAAGCTGGTCGATGGCGGGATGGAGCGGATCGCGCCAACGCGCGAGAACGTCCAGCGCATCGTCGCCGAGAAGGACGAGGCCATCGCGCTGAGCCACCGGGTTCTCGCCCGTGTCGAGGGGTTGCGCCCCGATCTTCCCGACAAGCACTACCGTGCTCTGCACCTCTCTTTCAACCTCCAGCACGAGCTGGCGCTCGTCTACCGCGAGCTTGCCGAGCTGTTCTGGCGGTACCTTCGCTGGGAGCACACGTTGAGCGAGGTCGAGCGGGAGTTCCAGCGAGAGGACCTCCTGCCCCTGCTCCCCCGCTTCCGGGCCGCCATCAGCCGGCTGCGCGAGCGGGTGCCCCGGTTCTGGCGCCCTGAGCTTTTCGAGGCGCTCGGCACGGACCCGGCCACATGGTCGGCGATCGACTTCAGCCACGGCTTCCCCTACGGTTACCTGGACCAGATCGCGATTGACCTGGAGCGCCAGCTCGACGTCGACCCCTACCGAAGTCGTGGAAACACAAGGACGACTTCCTGCCCGCGTATCACAAGATGGCTCGCGCCTTCGCCAACGAGATGTACTGGCTCCCGGACGGCTCGTTCATGCTGGGCATGCTCTATCGTCCCGATTGGATCCGGGAAGCTGGCCTCAAGCCCCCGCAGGACCAGTGCAAGGACAGGAAGTGGGCCTGGGAGAACTTCCTCGAGCGGGATGGCAAGGTTCTCGTGTGGGTGTACGCGCCGGGCTGGATCGGGGACACGCTGACGCAGGAGGGAACGCGGGATCTCACCGGCATGGACATCCGTCTGATGGATGTGGAGGAGCGCCTGCGTGTCGAGATCGACGACTACGCCCACCCCTATACGCGCGACCTGCGGGGGCCAGTGGTGTATGGCACCACCAATCCGGTGCGCCCGTTCTTCTACGTGGACGATGCCAACGTCCAGCGCCTGGGGAGAGTGGCTGGATGGGACCTGGCTGGGCTGGCGGTTCGCTCCTTCCCCGAGTGGACCTCCGTGTACAGCGCGGCGCCAGATCTGCCGGCGGGTTTGCTGCAAGGAATAGCCCGGACCGCGGGGGTACACATCTACGATGACCACGATGATATCCTCTACGTGAACCGACACCTCCTGTGCGTGGACCCCAACGGGCGCGGCGAGCGAGAGATTCGCCTGCCCTGGCCACGCGACGTGTACGATGTTCTCGGCCGTCGACCGGTCGCGAGCGGGCAATCCCGTTTCCGGGTCTGGCTCGAGCCACAGGAGGTCGGCCTGTATCTGCTCGCCGATCCAGGC
>JACPQP010000281.1 GCA_016190465.1 Chloroflexota bacterium | reverse complement strand
CCCCATAGGAGGGGGAGCATGCGCAAGATCGCCATGGTCAATCAAAAGGGCGGCGTGGGGAAAACCACCACCGCCGTCCACCTCGCCGCCGCGCTCGCCCGCCTGGGACGGCGGGTCCTCCTCGTCGATCTCGACCCCCAGGCAAACGCCACCATCTCGTTCGGGCTCCGCCCGCACGAGATCAAGGACAACATCTACACGCTTCTCATGGGACACTCCACCGTCTCCGCGTCGCTCCTCTCCGTGTCGCCCCGTCGCCCCGTCGCCCCGTCACCCCGTCGGGGAGGGGGGCTGGGGGGGGTCGCCGCGCTCAGCCTGGTGGCCGGCCTGGGGTTCTGGACGAATGCGCTGATCCTGCCCTACCTCATCCTGGCCGCGATGCTGGCCACCATCAGGGCGGTCCGGGCCCGCGCCCCGATCCGGTTGGCCGCCGGTGCGGCCGCGTTCGTCGTCGGGTCGCTCCCGCTGTGGCTCGTAAACCTGTCGAGCGGCTTCCCGACGTTTCAGGAGCTTCGGCAGGCCAACACGGGCGCCTCGCCGGGCGAAATCGTGTCAAACCTCGGCCAGATCCTGCGCTACAGCGGCCCGGTTCTGCTCGGCCTGATCGAGCCATCCTCGAACCTCCCGGCGTTCCACGAGGCGCGACACGAGCGATACGCCCTGTGGGTCGCTGGAGTAGCGGCGACGGCGGTGCTAGCGGCAGGGCTGGTGGGCGCGCTGCTGGCGTGGGTTGTCGATCGGCGGTCGGGAGACCTGGTGCTGGGGTTTGTCGCCCTGGGCGTGGTGATGAGCTTCGCCGTGAGCCGGGTGGCCCCGCTGCACGTCGGCGAGCCGCGCTATGCCCTCCCGCTCTACTCCCTCGCGCCGCTGTATCTGGCTCGCCTGGCCGCGCTGGCTGAGAAGCGACCTCGACTCGCGTGGGGCGCGTTGGGGCTGCTGCTGGCAATGAACCTCGGAACGACTCTCTCCTTCACCCCCGAGCTTGCCGCGCCGCGCGTCGGTGGGATGCCGCTGCCCCGGTCGAATCAGGAGCTGATTCAGGCGCTCGATGCGCGGGGGATCGACCGGGTGTACACGGACTACTGGATCGCCTACCCCCTCGCGTTCGAGAGCGGCGAGCGCATCCTCCCCAGCGTGATCACCGATGACCTGGCGAGCGGCTTCAACCGCTACATCCCCTACGCTCAGGCGGTGCACGATGCACCCCGACCTGCCTACGTGTTCATCCGCGGCAGCCCGCCCGATGTGGCGTATCAGGCGCGACCGGCCACCGCGCTACCCGGCTACCGGAGGGATGAGATGGGACCGTACATGATCTACTGGGCAGGGGATCGGGGACGGGGCGAGGAGTGAGGAGCGATGGGGCGACGTGGGGCTAGGGACTCGCGCAAGGAGCGCCAGGATCGCCGCTCCTCCTTCCTCGCCCCGTCCCCGTGTCGGTGTGGCAGGGGGGCGCGCCGTTGCCGCGGATCCCCCTTGACGATATAATGCGCCCGCTCGTGACTCGCTGCTCATCACCCCGCGAGGAGACATCTCTATGCGCCACATCCTGCCCCGGCGCCGTCCACCGACTGGCGCGTCGCTGCCTTCCTTCACTGCCATTGCTACCGTTATCGCCACCGCCGCGCTGATCGGCGTGGCCTGCCTGCCATCCGCGCTGCTGCCGCCCACTCCGACCGAGGCGCCGCCGCTCGGCATCCGGGCCACACCCACGGCGCCCGACGCGCCAACCCCCCGGCCGCCAACGGCCGACCGGCCAGCCGCTGCCGTGGGGACGGCCACCGCGCCGGTGCTGCCCGCTCCGCTCCCGCCGACCCCGGGGCCCGTGGTCAGCGCGCCACCGGCGAAGCCGGCCGCGTCCCAGGCCGGCACGCTCCCGCCGACCCCTACCCCGACGTCGCTCCGGCCGATCGTCGTCGTCCCGAGCGCGACGGCGACCTCACCCGGCCCGCCGAGTTCGACCGCGACCCCAACGCCGCCGGCGGACATCCCGCGGAACCCGCCGACCAAGACGCCGCCTCCGTCCGCACCCGCGGACGCTACCGCGACAGCCACGCCGACAGCCGAACCCGCGCAGCCACTGGTTTCGCCGTCGCCGGTCGCCACTCCCTCGCCACCGCCGCCGACGCCGACGTCAGCACTCCCGCTGGCTCCGGCTCCCACCGGCTACCCGGCTCCGTCGACGCTCCCACCAGCCCTCCTGCCGACGGGCTATCCATCGCCGGGGTCGTCGTAGACACGGCGACGGGGCGACCGGGCGACGGTTTGGACCACGAAAGGCACGAAACGAGCGAAAGGCGCGAAAGGGGGACGCGGGGCTTACCACGAAGACACAAAGAGCACCAAGAGGCTTGCGTCTTTGCGCGAGCCTCCGGACCCTGTCGCCGCGTCGCCCCGTCATGGCCGGGCGTTCTCATAGAGGAGGTCGCGGATGGCGAGCACTTCGCGCCGGAGCTGGCTGTTGGCCTCGATCTCGGTCTGGATCTTCGTGCAGCCGTGGAGCACCGTGGTGTGGTCGCGGTTGCCGAGCTCGCGGCCGATGTGGAGCAGCGAGGCCTCGGTCTCCTCGCGCATCAGGTACATCGCCACCTGGCGGGGCAGGACGATCTTTGCGTCGCGGGCCTTGCCCCGCAGCGCGTCCGTCGATACCTTGTAGTACCGCCCGACCGCATCGACGATCTGCCGGGCGTCGATGTAGCGCCGCTGGGCCGGCGTCAGCAGGTCGGCGATGGCGCTGGCGGCCGTCTCGACCGTCAGCGGTCGATTGGTCAGCCGGGCGAACGCGACCACCCGCGTCAGCGCACCCTCCAGCTCGCGGATGTTGCTCTGGATCCGCTGAGCGAGAAAGCCAAGGACCTCCGGGCCCACCTCGGCCCTCGCCTCTCTGGCCTTGGCCAGCAGGATCGCCGTGCGCGTCTCCAGGTCCGGCGGTTGGATGTCGGCGATCAGCCCCCACTCGAAGCGGGAGCGCAGCCGCGCCTCCAACGTGGGGATCGACTTCGGGGCGCGGTCGCTCGAGATCACTACCTGTCGGCTCGCCTCGTGCAGCGCGTTGAAGGTGTGGAAGAACTCCTCCTGGGTGCTCTCTTTGCCGGCGATAAACTGGATGTCGTCGACCAGCAGCACATCCATAGCCCGGTAGCGGTTGCGGAAGTCCTCGGTCCGGTGCTCGCGGATGGCGTTGATCAGCTCGTTGGTGAACTGCTCGGTCGAGCAATAGCGAACCGCCAACCCCTTCTGGAGCGCCTCGTGGGCGATGGCGTGGAGCAGGTGAGTCTTCCCCAGTCCAACCCCGCCGTAGATGAACAGCGGATTGTAGGAGCGCCCCGGCTCGGCCGCGACGCTCCGGGCCGCCGCGTGCACGAGGTTGTTGCTTGAGCCGACGACGAAAGTGCGAAACGTATACCGCGGGTTCGGGCTCCAGCCGCCCACTGCGACGACCACCGGGGCGCTGGTCGACGCTTCCTCGTACTCGTCATCGGTCCGGCGTGGCTCCCCCACTGTGGTCGGCGGGTGCCCCGCGAGTGGCTTGCTGCCGCCGAAGCCGTTCCGCGCCGGTCCACCCCTCGGGGGTTGGGGGTCAGGGGTCAAGGGCCGGGTGTCAGGTGCCGGGTGTCGGGGGGCCGGGTAGGTAGCCATCTCGCCGCGTCGGCCTGTCGCCGTGTCGTGGGCCAGTGAGGTTGCCCCGTCACCCCATCGCCCCATCGCCCCGTCGCCCGGT
>JACPQP010000280.1 GCA_016190465.1 Chloroflexota bacterium | reverse complement strand
GCCAATTCCTCTATGGGGAGAGGTCTGTGCCCTCGCCCCCAGGTGGCCGTAAGTTAGTGCCTGTGGGGGCCAGGGGTGAGGGCCGCCCTCTCTCCCGCGGGGAGGGGGGGCTCAGCTCACAGGGGTAGGTATCGGCGGGGGTGCTCGGCGACTAAAGTCGCGAGCTACCTTTGCGAAGCCCGCCTTCGCGGGCTAACCCAGTCGGCGCAGGCCGACTTCGTAACGGTAGCCCGCGACTTCAGTCGCAGGGCACCCCCCCCCGCGATACCAACCCTTGTGAGGGGGGGCTCAGGGAGCGGGCTGCCCTCCGGCATTGTAGACTTCACCCCATAGAGGAATTGGCTGAATGTGAGCTTCAGGAGGACCGTCTCGGTGCAAGGCAAACGAATCATGGTGACCGCCTATCGTCAGGTGCAGTTGCTGGACTTCGAGACCTCGCCGGACGACCTCGGCCCGGCCGAGGTCGTCATTCGTACCCACACGACCCTGCTCAGCGGCGGAACCGAGGGAGCGTGGTTCCAGGGCCTGCCCCTGCCCGGCCGTAGTCCCACCCCCTACCCGCGATCCACCGGCTACGCCAACGTCGGCGAGGTCGTCGCCGCCGGCCCCAATGCGACTGTCCGGCCGGGAGATCGGGTCTACACGATGAGCAACCACACCTCCCTGGCCTGCGTCGACACTGCCCGGCAGCTCTGTCTGAAGGTGCCCGAGGGGCTGCCGGCCGAGGAGGCTGTGTTCGCCCGGCTGGTCACCGTGCCGCTGGCGACGCTTCGCACGAGCACGGCGCGGATCGGCGACCGGGCCGCCGTGGTCGGGCTGGGTCTGGTCGGCAACCTGGGAGCGCAGTTGCTGGTAAACGCCGGTATGGAGACGACCGGCGTCGACCTGGTGCCGGCTCGGCGCGAGCTGGCCCAGCGCTGTGGTGTCGCCCACACCATCGACCCACGGGAAGAGGGCGCGGTGCAACCGGTCCACCGGCTGGTGCTGGAGGCGAGCGGGACGGCCAAAGGGGCGGTCACGGCCATCGCCCTTGCCCAGCTCGGTGGCGAGGTCTCGCTGGTGGGCACGCCCTGGGTAGCCGACCCCGCCGTCCCCTCGAAGGACATCATCGAGCCGATCCACGTCCGCTACCTCACCGTCCGCAGCGGCTGGGAGTGGCAGTTCCCCATCCCCGACGTGCGCGATCAGCCAGGCGCCGTCCACCAGCCTGGCTCCGTCGTCCACAACCACCAGTGCGCCTTCGAGCTGCTGCGGCAGGGCAAGGTGCGCGTGCGGGAGCTTATCACCCACCGCTTCTCGCCCGAGGACTGCCAGCGGGCGTACGATGGCGCGGTAGACCGCAAGTCGGAGCAACTGGGCGTGATCTTCCAGTGGGAGGAAGAACAGGAGATCGGCTTCAACGAGTAGCCTGGGCTATAGCAGCGGAGGTTCTGAAGCGCTATGACTTGTCGGTGTGGCAATCAGGGAGTAGAATCTGGTCGCAGGGATCACCACACCGGCAGAGGAGGCACGAGTATGGAGACCACGCCTACCCGAAAAGTGACGCTCTCGCTGCCGGAAGGTCTCGTCCGCTGTGCGGACAGGTAAGCGGCAGAGCAAGGAAGGAGCCGCAGCCGGGTCATCGTGGGACAGTCTTGGCGTCGTCGGCAAGGTAGGCACTGCGGTACGGCCCCAGTATTGCTGGAAGGGTGCTCGTCATGACCCGGGGTGGATGAAAGGAAGGCACCAATGATTCACCCGGCAGATTTCCGAGTTCTCAGGGTTCAAGCGGCTGCCTTCTTTCCAGGAGACGGTGTCCGCCCTGCACGGATGCTCCGGCTCGTACCTGAAGATTGGGAAGCGGTGTATGATGGGGATCCCATCTCACTGCCTCTGCCGCCGGGCGCATCCATAAATGTTCCTGGCCTGATTCTACAGAGCCGGGATCAGACGCAGACTGTGCAGGTTTCCCGCACACGAATAGACCTGGTCGTCAACTGCGAGAGCACGGCGGTAGTGGATCTCTCGCAGACTCTCGGGTCGCTTGCTGGCCGGTTGACATCATTCTCCGAGAGCACCAGTACACCTTTCGGCCGTGTGGCTGCCGTCATCACTCGCGTCGCGGAGGAGGAACAACCAGGGATTGCCCTGTCCCGGCAGTTCTGCCGCGATGAGTGGCTGCGAGGCCCACTTAACCGGCCCGAAGGGTTCGAGCTTCACGCACACAAGGTGTTTGACCTTCTCGCGGGCGTTCCCGTGAATAGCTGGATGCGGATAAAAACTGCCAAGCTGGGTCAAGAGCCATACCATCACGTTCTTGTGGAACAGGACATCAATACGTTGGCGGAGGAGCTTGAAGGCCGTCGCTTTGACCGCTCTCAAGTGGCTCGCTGGTTCCAGGAGGCAAGTAGGCAGCTAGATGTCGTTCTGGGACTATACTTTCCGCCGATGCCAGGCCGAGACGGAGTGTAACCGTGGTAGCTGCCGTGCAGACCGCTGATACCACCGCTACCATCCCTTCGTTCACCCAGATGCCCGGAACTGCTACCAGGTACCCGCCGGATTATGAGTCGGCATCTTTGGTGGATTGGTGGGGACTCACAAAGTGGGTGTGGTTCGAGCCATCCTCGCGAGACCGCGAGTATTTCCACCTGCAGCTCGAGGAGCTGCATGAACGCATGGCTGCTACGGAATGGCGGAGAGATCGATCAAAGGAGACGAGCACCGGCCCACGCGATCCGACGACGTTCGTTCGTCCTGAACTCGAGCAACTGGAGGGCTTCGCTAACCTTGAACCGGACTGGGACTCCTATGGGGCTGCCCCGATCTCCGGAAAAGCGATCAGCACCGCGAGGCGGTTGATGACTGTGGTGGCTGAGCAGTTCGGTGACCTTCTTGGTGAGCGTGTCCGTCCATATGCTGTGGCCCCGGTTGCCGATGGTGGCGTGTATGTTGAATGGCGGGGCCCTGGTGGGCAGCTTCAAGTGCAGGTTGGCCCAGACGGCAATCTCACGTATCTCCTGGTGAAGAGCGTCCGCTGTCGCCGTGTCTTCGAGGAGCGAAGCCAAGCCTCCAGCACCGAGGTCTTGAGCGCGGCTGCCGGTGTCCTATCTCTCAGACTCGCCGGGTGAGGCTGGCCTCTTGTCTGACGTCATTCTCCGCGTCGACGATGAGGACGAACTCTACCGTAGAGTTTTTCGGGGTCATTTCCACAGCGATGGCACCGTGATGCCGATTGCGTTCAGGGTCAGCGGACAGCCGGATAACCACATTTCGGTCGACCTTGCGAAACTGACGACTCCGGAGCAGACGTTGGCGGGCGGTCGAAGACCTGCGTCCGGGTATGGGTTAGGGCTCCTGGTGGCGCGTCACCCGCGTTCTCTCGAGTTCGAAGTCAACCACGCTCCGTCAGAGGGGAACTACGCCCACACCTTGATCGAGGGCGAGAACACGATGGTGAAGTGTCAGCTCCTGGCCGAGGGGACCACGGTGGTCAGGCGCCCTCCGCCCACCGGCTGAGTACCCCGCCAATGCGCGCTGTCGACGTCCGCGACCTGCGCAAGGTCTTCCAGGCCAAGCGGAAGCGGCCTGGGCTGGCGGGGAGCCTGCGCGCCCTCTGGCGGCCGGACTACACGGCCGTCACCGCCGTCGACGGCATCAGCTTCCGGCTTGAGCGGGGCGAGGCGGTCGGGTTCGTCGGGCCGAACGGCGCCGGAAAGTCGACCACCATCAAGATGCTCACGGGCATCCTCCACCCCACCTCCGGCGAGTCGCACGTCCTCGGCCTGGTCCCCTGGCGCGATCGGTCGCGGCTGGCCTACCGGATCGCCTCGGTCTTCGGCCAGCGCTCGCAGCTCTGGTACCACCTGCCGCCGGCCGACAGCTTCAATCTGCTGGCCCGCATCTACGAGCTGGACCAGCGCGCCTACCGCGAGCGGCTCCATCGGCTGGTCGAGCTCTTCCAGATCGACCGGTACCTGCACATCCCCGTCCGCCGGCTCAGCCTGGGCGAGCGAATGCGCTGCGAGATCGCCGGGGCGCTGCTGCACCGGCCAGAGGTGATCTTCCTCGATGAGCCGACCATCGGCCTGGACGTCGTGGCCAGGCAGCAGATCCGGGCGCTGCTGCGCGCGTTGAACCAGGAGGAGGGGGTCACGCTTCTCCTCACCTCGCACGACGCGGGCGACATCGAGCAGGTGTGTCGGCGGGTCATCGTGATCAACCACGGCTCGCTCGTCTTCGACGACACGGTTGCCGCCCTGAAGCGGGCCTTCCTGCGCCGCAAGGTGATCGACCTGAAGCTCGCCGAGGCCACGACGCCGACGATGCCGGCCATCCCCGGCGTGACGGCAGTCGCGGCGGAGCCTTTCCGCCTGCGGCTGGAGGTGGACGCCGACGCCCAGCCGATCGAGCAGGTCATCGCGCGGCTTGTCGCCCACTGCCCGGTGGTCGATCTGACGGTCGAGGAGCCGCCGCTGGAAGAGGTCATCGCGGCGATCTACGCGGCGACCGGGCGAGAGGGCGAGGGGGCGAGGGGGTGACCGGGCGACGGGGCGATACGGCGACGGGTGTGGACCACGAAAGGCGCGAAACGAGCGAAAGGCGCGAAAGGGCGACGGGGGGAGGGACGGGTGAACCTCGGAAGCAGAGTGCGCAAGTATGGAGAGGTCGTGTTGGTCACGGCCCAGAACGGGCTGGCCTACCCCGTCGACACGTTCGCCCGTTCGGGCTTCATGGTCGTGGTCATCTTCGTGTTCGTCCAGCTCTGGACGGTGACGTTCGAGCTGTCCGGCCAGCAGTCCATCGCCGGCTTCGACCTGCCGCGGATGATCTGGTACCTGGTCCTGACCGAGACGATCGTCATGAGCTGTCCGCGCCTGTTCAGTCGGATCGACCAGGAGGTCAAGGAAGGCGACCTCGCCTATGCGCTGGGCCGGCCCTACAACTACGCCCTCTTCCACTACGCGTCCTACCTGGGCAACGCCCTCCTCGCGCTGCCGCTGAACTTCGCCGTCGGCGCGGCGCTGGCCTTTGCCCTCGCCGGCCCGCCGCCCCTCCCGGCGGTGGCCTGGCCGGCGGTCGCCAGCGCGGCGTTCCTGGCGATCACCCTCAACTTCGCCGTCGAGCTGGCCATCGGGCTGCTGGCCTTCTGGTTCGAGGACACCTACGCCTTCATCTGGATCTACCAGAAGGTCGTCTTCACCCTGGGCGGGCTCTTTCTGCCGCTGGATCTCTTCCCCGGCGCGCTGCGTCGCCTCGCCGAGGTGCTTCCCTTCAGCTCGATCGCCTACGGTCCGGCCCGGCTGGTGGCCGGCTTCGACACGGCGCTGTGGGCGACCACCGTCGCCACGCAGCTCTTCTGGCTGGCCGCGCTGGTGGGGCTGGTGGCGCTCCTGTATCGCCGTGGGGTGCGGCGAGTGAATATCAACGGGGGGTAGAATGGGTGGCTATCTGGGGTTCATGTGGACTTATGTGAAGCTGAACCTGTCGTCGGCGATGGAGTACCGGGCGGCGTTCGTCTCCCAGGTGGTGGGGATGGCGCTGAACGACGCGATCATGATCGTCTTCTGGTGGCTGTTCTTCCTCCGGTTCCCCGAGGTTGGCGGCTGGCAGCTCGCCGACATCCTCCGGCTGTGGGGAGTGCTCGCGGTGGCCTTCGGCCTGGCCACGGCGGTGTTTGGCAACTGCTCGCGGCTGCCGGCCTTGATCGCCAGCGGCCAGCTCGACTACTACCTGGCGCTGCCGAAGGATGCGCTGCTGCACGTCCTGGTCAGCCGGATGAGCGTCTCCGCCTGGGGCGACGTGACCTTCGGCGTCGTCGCCTTCGTCGCGGCCGGCGATCTCGGCGTGGCGACGATGGCGCTGTTCCTCGTCCTCTCGCTGACCGGTTGCGCCATCTTCACCGCCTACCACGTCCTGGTCGGCTCGCTGGCGTTCTGGATGGGGAACGCGGAGGCGGTGGGGACGCAGGCCAGCGGCGCGCTGGTCAATTTCTCCACCTACCCGGGGAGCATCTTCCGCGGCTGGGTCAAGATCTTGACCTTCACGCTGATTCCCGCCGCGCTGGTGGGCCACGTCCCGGTCGCGCTCACGCGGCGCTTCGATCCGCTCGTTTTTCTCGGCGTCGTCGCCTTCGCCGTCGGCATCGCCGCGCTGGCCGTCGCCGTCTTCCGCCTGGGCCTGCGGCGGTACGAGTCCGGCAACCGGGTCACCCTGCGGGCGTGAGAGAGCGCCCGTGGCTGGTCTCACGGCGTTCGCGTGGCCACCAGGGGCCGGGCGCGCGTCAGTTGCTCCTGGTCCCATGTGACCAGCGGCAGCTTCAGACGGTCCGCTAACGCCACGTAGATGGCGTCGGCACCACGCAGCCGCAGCGTGGCGGCAAGCCCGGCCGCGTGGTCGCAGACGTCTCCGGTAAGTGCGACCCACCGCACGCCTGGCAGCCGTCGCATCAACGGGATAACCTGCCCGGTCCGGGTGGTGTCACCCGTGCGTCGTGCCAAGTAGGTCTCGGAAAGTTCACCTGCGTCCCGGGAAGGTCCAGGAAGGGCGGAGCCCGTCCTGGCGGGGTTTGGGGTGTCCCCAAAACCATCGTCAGCTTCCTGATACCTACCGTGTCCCGGGAAGGTCCTGGAAGGGCGGAGCCCGTCCTGGCGGGGTTTGGGGTGTCCCCAAAACCATCAAAAACTTTCTGATACCTACTC
>JACPQP010000279.1 GCA_016190465.1 Chloroflexota bacterium | reverse complement strand
GGGGGTGGGGGGTGCGGGGCTCCCCTCTCCCCTTGTGGGACCGGGCCCAGGAACGGCAGACAGGGGGTGAGGGGTTCCCCTCACCCCCTGTGGGACCGGGCCCAGGAACGGCAGGCAGGAGGTGAGGGGTTCGCCGCGTCGGTCGAAGGCTCAGGCTGACGGTCGACGGGGCGCCATACCCGCGTCCTCCGCCAGGTCACGCTCCTCGGCCTCGAGCGCGGCGATCGTCTGACGCCGGAGGTCGTCGCGCAGACGCAGCATCGCCTCGCTGGGACCATTCACTGCGGCGCGCAGACGGTCGAGCAGATGATCGATCTCGAAGGGTTTCGTCACGTAGTCAAAGCAACCTGTATACCAGCCGCGGAGCTGATCGTGCACCCCCGCGAGCGCGGTCAAGAAGATGATCGGCGTCGCAGCCGTCTGGTTGTGAGAAAGAAGATGCTCGGCGACCTCCCATCCGTCCATCTCCGGCATCCCAATATCGAGCACGATGACATCTGGCTGGCCAAGTACCGCCTGATGAATCGCCTCTCGGCCGCCGGTCGCCATGAGTACGGCATAACCGGCCTGCTGGAAAACCGTCGCCAACAGATCCAGCAACTGCTGATCATCGTCGACGACGAGCACCTTCTTCTTGTGTGACTCCACGGAAGCTCCTTTCCACGGCTGGACTGCCACCGTGTGGCGTCCGGCGGGGTGCGAGGTCTCGCTTCTGCATGAGGCCAACTGTCTGGTCTTCGATACGCCGCTGTGCGGCAAGCATAGCACGAGGAGGGTCGTTCCGGCAAACTATCTATCCGCAATCTATCACGCCCGCTGGATGGACGGTGCCACCGGAAATGCCTATAATCGATGGGAGCCAAAGCGGCATGCCGACGGGTCGACGCTCACTGCCGACGACGATCGACAACGCTCGAGGAGGACACTGACGATGGCGCGCCCTGGCGTTGCCCTGCAACTGTACACGGTCCGCGAAGAGATGCGGGCGAACTTCATCGGCACGGTGCGAGCCGTGGCCGGGATCGGCTATCCGGCCGTCCAGCTCGGCGGGAACCGCGAGCTGGCGCCCGCCGACCTTAAACGCCTGCTCGACGACCTGCACCTGGCCGTGGCCGGGAGTCACATCGGGCTCGACCGGCTGGAGAACAATCTCGAGCAGGAGATCGACGACAACATCGCCGTGGGCAACCGCGACCTGGTCTGCCCGGCGCTGCCGCAGGCCTTGCGGCAGGACGAGGCCGGCTTCCGGCAGGCGGCCGCTACGCTCAACGCGGTTGGCGCCCGCTGCCAGCAACGCGGGGTGCGCCTCTCCTACCACAACCACGCCTTCGAGTTCGTCCGGCTCGGCGGGCAAACTGCGATGGAGCTACTGCTTGCCGAGACCGATCCGCAACTGGTCTGGTGGGAGCCGGACGTTTACTGGATCGCCTACGCCAACGAGGACCCAGCCCAGTGGATCCGGCGATACGCTGGCCGTAGTCGCCTGGTTCACCTGAAGGATATGACGTCCGACGCTACCCGGACCTTCGCCGAGGTCGGCGAGGGACACCTCGACTTCGCGTCGATCTTCGTGGCCGCCGAGGAGCAGGGCGCCGAGTGGTACGTCGTCGAACAGGACCGCTGCGCCCGCCCCGCGCTCGAGAGCGCGGCGCTCAGCCTGCGCCACCTCCGCGAGTGGGGCAAGGTGTAGAGCGACGGGGCGTCGGGTGTTGGGGGTCAGGGGTCGGAAGCCGGAGTCCCGACCCCCAACACCCCTCACCGCATGTCACGAATGACGCGGAGGATGGCGCGGAGACTGCGGGCGACGTGGTCGTAGGGCACGTCCTCGGTGATCCCGATGATGAAGCCCCGTCGGGTGCCCGCTTCCTCGATCAGTTGCCGGGTGTGCGCCTCGATCTCCTCGTCCGGCTGCACGTGGACCGAGCTGGTGTAGTTCAGCCACAGCGCCTTGTCCGGCCACGCTTCGCGCGCCTCCTTCACCGACACGTCGCCCACCGGCGTGGGTGTCAGGGCCTCGACGATGTCGAAGCTCGACTCGGCAATGGCTTTGCTGAGATGGCGGAGCTTGCCGTCCATGTGCACCGCCTGTAGCTTCCCGGTGCCCGCCAATCGGCGCGAGGTTTTCTCGTACAGCGGCATGCAATACTGGCGGTAGCGCTCCTGGCTCACGACGAGGCTGGTCATATTGTCGGCCTCCTGAAGCACCTCGGCCGGTGATTCAGCCGCGAAATCCCACCGCTCGTCGATCCGCTTCGTCATGACGTCGGAGAGGGAGTCGATCAGCTCCCGCCGCTCGTACAGGTCGATGGAGAACCGCTCCATGCCCATCTGGTGGTAGACCATCTGCTGGATCGGCTGCTTGGCAACCCGGACCATCACCAGCCCATCACCACCCAGATCCTCTTGCGCCTGTCGAATGGCCGCGTAGTTATCGCGGTACATCGGGTCCTGGTAGTAGAACTCCATCACCCTGTAGTCTTCGGGGCGCTTGATGTAGTGTTCGACGATCCAGGTAGTGCCATAGGCGCCACCGGGCTCCACCACCTGCGAGACCTCGCCGACCGGCGTATGGATGGTGTGGCGGATCCGTCGTCGGCCCTGGTCCCGGAACTCTTGCTGGCTGAACGTGACCTGCTGGAACTCCTCGCGATGAGGCGGGAGTCGGTGGATGAGACAGAGACCTGCTTCCCGGGTCTCTCGCTCCGCCGCTCCTCGGTGCACCATCCAGTCGTAGGTCGTCAAGGGAACCTGGTCAGGCTCTTCCCAGGCCAGCGCAGTCAACACCCGCTCACGGTTGTCCATCAAATCTCCCTCGTGCGTCGAAGTTCCAGATCTGCCGGATCCATTTCACCTGAGGGTTGCCGTTCGCGTCAAGCTCGACCAGGCTCGGCTGTGTCTCGCCCCACCTCTTCCAGACCTCCATCTTGGCCAGACGATCATAGGCGTCCTCGTTTTCAAGCTCCGCGTAGAGGAAGAGATAGGGCTCGTCTTCAAACGAGACCATCTTTTTGATGCCACACTCGGCGATCGCCGCCGCCAGCTCGGGCCAGAGGTTCTCATGCATGCGGATGTACTCGGGGAAAGCCCCCGGCTTGAGCTTCGCCACCATCGCGCGGCGGATCATCTCCTTCATCCTCCCCTGGCGACTGGCGACCACACCTGGCCGCGTCGATTCGCTATCACCCGTGGTGTCAGGTCGAACCGGGTCTCGTGTCCGTGGAAGAAGCGGTCCAGCTCGTCGACCATCAGCGAGAAGAGGCGTGGCATTCCGGCCGCGGTGACGCCGGCGATGTGGGGGGACAGGAAGACGTTGGGGAGCTGCCGGATCGGGTGACCGGCCGGGATTGGCTCCGGATCGAACACGTCGAAGGCTCCGGTGATGTCACCGCGCCCTAGCCGCTCGGTCAGTGCATCTGGGTCGATGATCGCCCCCCGCGACACGTTCACCAGCGCCGCCCCCGCCGGGATCAGGTCGAGCTCGCGTTTCCCGACCATCCGGCGCGTCGTGGGCGTCAGCGGCGCCAGACAGACGATCACGTCGGAGTCGGACAGAACGAAGTCGAGGTTGGTGAGGAGGAAGCCGAGGATGTCGGCGACCTCCTTCGGGAGATAGGGGTCGTAGACGCGGACGTCGCAGCGGAACGGCTGGAGCAGTTAGAGCAGCCGCCGGCCAATGATGCCGCAGCCGATCAGCCCGACCTTCTTGCCGGTCAGCTCGCCGCGCGCGTAGCCGAGGTCGGTTGGCGGGAGGTCGGGAGAGAGGAAAACGTCGTCGGCGATCAGGCGGCGGAAGTAGGCTCCGGCGTTGCGCAGCGCGATCAACATCATCCCCAGCGCCCACTCGGCAACCGGATACGAGGTGCCGTTGGTCGTATCCACGACCCGAATGCCGCGCGACCAGGCCACCTCGACGTCGATGCGGGCGGCAAAGCGGTCGCCGTTGGTCTCGCCGACGAGCCGGAGACGCGGCCCCGCGTCCATCACTTCGGCGGTGATCTTCGGGCTGCCATTGCTGACAACCAGGCCATCCACCCGGACCAGCGCGGCTTTCAGTTTCGCGGTTGCGTCCGGGTCGTCCACTGCTTCGGAATACTGCCCACCGACGGCCAGCGGCACGTCCAGGGGCAGCCACTCCCAGTCGGCAAAGCCCGCGAGCCGGGTGACATCGGCCGGGGCGAACCACTGCTCGCGGGCCAGCCGGTTGCACGCGAGGAGGATGAAGGGGCGGTTGGAGGTCATTGTCCATCTCCTTCAGGCAGGCATCCAGGTTCCAGCGCGAAGGATACTCCGCCGCGTGGATGGCGTCAAGCCCACCACCCTGATCGCTCCCCCTCACTCACTGCGAAGCCCCGCTCTTTGTGTCTTGGTGGCAAGCCCCGCGTCTCCGTGTCGCCCCGGCCCCGTCGCCCCTCGCCGATACGCCCAGCGGTGGCTGGCAGGGCCACGTGAATAGCCTATAATGGAGTCGATCCTATCTCTGAGTGATCGCGTGCGAGGATAGCTCTTCATCGAAGGAGCCAGCCCATGCGCCGAACCAGCCTCGGCTCGGGGATCGTCGGGACGGAACTGGCGTCGCCGATATACAACGAGAAGGGGCAGGTCCTCCTCAACGCCGGGACCGAGCTCTCCCCCTTCTACGTCGGAGCGCTCCAGGAGCGTGGGGTCGTCTCCATCAACGTGCAGGATGCCGCCACCGCCGACATCACCATCGAGGGCCCGCTCACCGAGCACACCCGCGCGGCGGTCACCGGCGTGGTGGGCAAGATCTTCGACGTGATCGCGGTCGCCGCCCAGAGCCTGGACCGGGGTGACGCGGCCAAAGCGGCGCCGGCCGCCTCCTCGACGGAGCTTCGGCGGGCGGTTGAGGCGTCGCTGTCGATGGACGAAGTCCACGCGGCCGTCGACAGCATCGTCGAGGAGGCGCTCGACGCTCCGGTGTTGAGCGGCTTGAACTCGATCAAGACGCACGACAACTACACCTTCTGCCACTCGGTCGACGTGGCGGTGACGGCCATCGTCATCGGGCGCCGGCTGCACCTGGATCGGGGTAACCTCAAGCGGCTGGTGCGCGGCTGCCTGCTGCACGACATCGGGAAGGTGTTCGTCCCTGGCGAGCTACTGCGCAAAGAGGGGAGGCTCACGCCCGAGGAGCTCGCGGCGATCCGTGCGCATCCGAGCCTTGGCTATGAGCTGCTGCGGCAGTTGAACCCGGACGATATTCTCGTGAACCACATCGCCTACCAGCACCACGAGCGGCAGGATGGCCGCGGCTACCCGCGCGGCCTCCGCGGCACGAACCAGTTGACTCGGAGCAGCCGGTCCGACGGGTTCATTCTCCTGCTGGCGGAAACTGCCTCCATCGCCGACGTCCACGATGCGCTGGCCTCCGATCGGCCGTATCGCCGTGGGCTAGCGCCCGAGGTGATCGCCGCACAGATCCGCGAGCTGGCCGGAACCCACTTGAACCGCGAGATGATCGACACGTTCCTCACGGTGCTGCCGGTCTTCCCCGTGGGGCTGGAGGTCGTGGTGACCAGCGGCCGGTACCGCGGGTATCGGGGCGTCGTCGCCAGGGTGAACCAGCGTCAGCTCGACCGACCAGTCGTCCGCATGCTCACGAACGGTCGTGGCCAGCAACTCATCCCGTTTGACCTTGACCTCGCCCGCTACCCCGACGTGACCATCGCCACAGTAGTCGACGACGCCCCCCAGCCGGTCGGGCCACCGGCGGCCAGCAGTTTCGCCACGCACTCGTAGGGGCAGGCCCCTGTGCCTGGCCCCACCCGGCGGGCCGCGTCCGGCCCCGTGGTAGGGGCAGGCCCCTGTGCCTGCCCCCATGCCTGGCCCCACCCGGCGGGCCGCGTCCGGCCCCGTGGTAGGGGCAGGCCCCTGTGCCTGCCCCTGTGCCTGGCCCTACCGGGCGGGCCGCGTCCGGCCCCGTGGTAGG
>JACPQP010000266.1 GCA_016190465.1 Chloroflexota bacterium | reverse complement strand
GGGGTCGGGGGAAGGGGGGCGCGCCTCTCCGACGTTCATCTTGACGATGCCACCTGCCGAGAAAAGCTGGGAGCCACCTCCCCCCCGGAGAGGTGGCTCCTCGGTTTGAGTCAGGCCAGCGCCGGCATCCGTACCGGCCGGGCGGCCGGGACGGCTACCAGCCGCCGGGGTATGACTGCGAGACCACGATCACCCGCCAGAAGTCCCGCGCGCCGACCACGAAGAACGGGCTCAGGTGATCAGCCTCGGCCGACACCGTCACGATGTCGCCCTGAATCGTGATCGTCGTCGCCAGCACTTCGAGGCTCCCGTCGGTCGCGCGCGTGACGATCCGCAGGCTGTCGGCCTTCACTCCGGCCGCCGCGAGCTCGGCCAGGGTGAAGCTGGCGGTGATCCGCACCTTGCTGCCTGCCTCGGGAGTGTACGGCCTCGGCGTGCCGTCGAAGTACACCGAGGCGTCGAACTGGAAGGCCGGCCGGAGGATCGGGTGGGCGGTGGCGATGGCCGTCGCGTCCGCATCGGCCATCGTCGGCGTCACCACGACGACCAGGGCGACCTCGGTTGCGTTGCCTCGCCCCGGCGCTTGTGGCACGTTGACGACGAGCTGATCGTTGTTGCTCCGGCTCTCCACCGTGCCGGTGGCCGCCGGCGGGACGACGACGGTCCGACGCGCCTCGATGGTGGGCCGCGGCGTCTTCGTCCCGGTCGGCGTGACGGTTGGCGTAAGCGTTACTGTCGGCGTCGAGGTCACCGTGGGAGTGTTGGTCACCGTCGGCGTATCCGTCGCCGTCGCCGTCGGCGTCTCGGTCGGCGTCGGCGTGGAGATCTCCTGGATGTTCAGAGCGTAGTTGTACCCGGTGGTACCACCTCGACCGTTAGCCGAACTGATCTTTACGTAGACCGGCTGACTGCTTGACACCGAGATCTCGAGCGTCTCCGGTACACCCGCGCCGTTGAGGTCCACCGACCCTATCTCCACGAGACTGGGGGGTGTGCCGGTGTAGGCCGTGATCTTTGTGTCAGCCAACCCACCGGGGTTGAGCGTGCTGGCCTGGTAGACACGGCCGGCGTCAGCGCTGAACGCGACCCAGTCTTCATCGGCGCCGATGTCCAGCGTGTGGTTTGGCTGGGCATGGTCTATCGGCAGCGTGCCGGGAGTCACCATCCCCTCCCAAGGCGAGTCGTCCGGCTCGTACTGGTCGAGCGTACGAGTCGGCGTAGCGGTCGAGGTCCCGGTGGCAGTCGCCGTGGATGTCGGGGAAGGCGTCGCGGTTGCCGAAGGGGTCGACGTGGCCGTGTCAGTCGCGGGCGGCGTGCCGGTGACCGTCTCGGTAGGCGTGCTGGTCTGGGTCGGCGTCGACGTCTCAGTTGGCGTGGAGGTCACCGTGCCCGTCGTAGTCCCCGTCGGCGTCGCGCCGCTCGTGGTGGCCTGGATCTGCGTGCTCAGTTGGCAGGTGTCTCCCGTCCCGGTTCCGGCCTGGTCGATATCGCTGGCGTCTGTGCCGCCTTCGACGCTGACCAGGATGGTGTCGCCGGGACAGGTCTTCAGCCAACTGAAGAAGGCGCTGGAGTCAGCCGTGCGCACCGTCGCGAGGTCGGCCGTCCAGGTGCCATCCGCGCCGGTGACGGCGACGTTCTGGGCCGACGTGCTCGACTGGTCAGCCTTGCGGATCTGGATGTAGACCAGCGCGTTGGCGACCGGACCGCCCGATGGGTTCCGCACGATGCCACTGACTGAAGCCGGCGAGGGGTTCGAGAGAGCCGCTGGGACCGTGAGCGACCCTTGGGCAAGCTGGTTGCCGCCGGACATCACCCGGTAGTATACCTGCCCCCCCTCCTCGATGGGGTTGAGGACGTTCACCAGGTGCGTCTTGCCGTTGATGGAATCATTGGACGTCTCCGTCTCGCCGTCGGGGAACCCGGGATCCGCGGCGATGATCACCTGGCCGTTCTCCGTCGCGCTGGTCAGCCAGGTGACCGTGAAGCCCGACCCGGCAAGGTTCGAGATCCGAACGCCGCTGAATGTGGAGGCGCTCCGATCGCCGCCCCCGCCGCTGCTCCCGCCGCCCGCCGCGACGCTCTGCGCGCCCGCGCTGGACGGGGCATTCCAGGTGGTGCCCGAGGCCATCTGGACGAAGTAGCCCTCGGCCGGGCTGATGGTGAACAGGTTGGACTGGGTATCCCGCACGTGCGGCACCCAGACGCCGCCCGACCACTGGACGATGGTCAGGGCGTTGGTGCTGCTCGACGGGTCGATGCTGTCCAGGAGCGTCTCCGCCTGGAAGCCCACGGGATGGGCCACGGCGATCATGTTGTAGCCCGCGCTGAGCGAGTAGGAAGCGGGCGTGGTGTTCGAGGTGCCGCGCTGGTAGTAGGTGCCACCGCTCGTGCTCCGGACGAAGTAGCCCTCGCTCGATTTCGTGCCGAAGTTGTTGGATGTCCGGTTGATCAGGTGGGGCTGGTAGTTCCCCAGCGACGGCTCCCAGCGCACGATCTGCTGGGAGCCGATGAGGTTGCTGCCGAAGGTGGTCTTGCTGCCGGCGATGCCGACCAGCACGTCTTCGGCAACGGTGGGCGCGGTCGCCCCCGGATTGAACACGCTCCCGAACGTGTCGCCGGCCGTGACGAGTGGCCGCCCGATCAGCTTCCAGCCCGCGGCGATCGGGACGGGGTAGTAGCCGCCGCCGGTGGTGAGCTCGATCGTGATCGTGCTCGGGTTGGTCAGCTCCTCGCCGGTCAGGGCCTGAGTGACGGTCCTGGGGACGAACCCCGGCTTGTCGACACCGAGCAGCACCGTGCTCGCGGGGGAGATCGGGAACTCGGATGAGTTGTCACTCGTCCGGACCGGGAGGAAGATGCGGAACATCCCGTCGGCCCCGGTGAGGGTGGAAACGACCTGGGAGTAGGTGTAGCTCCCACTCGAGCCGTTGCGGAAGCGAGCGAAGACGACCGCGCGCTCGACAGGTGAGGTCGAGACTGCCACCGATCCCTTGATGTGCAGCGTATCGCTCGGACTTGGCCAGGGGGTGCCCTGCTGGTTCGCGACCGGCGTCGGGCTGGGCATCGACGGGCCGGTCGTCACCTTGAAGTGGTTGCCGCCGTAGGTGTGGGTGAGCGTGCGGGTGCCGGCCGTCGAGACGACGTCGAAGTAGTACAGCGTGCTGGGATTCCGGCCGGTCACCGTGATGTAGTGCAGCTTGCCGGTGACCGAGTCGTTCACCGGCGTGGCGGAGCTGACGCCGGCTGCGCTGGTCGCGACCTTGACCGCCCCCGTCGTGTCCACGTTGGTCACCCAGCTCACGGTGAAGCTATCCCCCGTGACGTTGGTGATCCGCACGTCCGAGATCGCCACCAGGTCCGTCCGGGGTGATGGCGTGGCCAGCGCGGCGGGGGCGCGCTCGAGCGGCGCGGCCTGAACCACGCTGAGCGCCGAGGTTTGGGATGCCCCGGGAGCGGAGCTCGGGTTCGCGAGGACACCGGATGCAAGGGTCGCCAGGCTGAGAACCAGGATAGCCGCGAGCACGAACAGTCGCCTCATCACGCCCTCCCCACGACGGATTGACCGGGAAGTGACTCTTGATTGGTTGCGTTATTCGGATGCGCTGGTTGGTTGCGTTGTTGGGTTGCGAACGGTATCGCGATGGGTGCCATACTGGTCGCGACTGGCCGCCCTCCTCCTGTTCCAGCCCGGAGGTGCGGTCAGCGGGGGACAAACAGGGGCGCTTTGACACACCCTTGGGCGGCAGTCTAGCACGGGGCACCCGGTTTGTCAACGGTGTGCGGTCTCAATTGCCTCGAGTCCGGATTCTTCCCTCACAACAGCGGCGGCTGTGCGCGATCAGCCTCTGGGGTGGGCGGACTTCCCCCCTCTCCCCTGGTGGGAGAGGGGTCGGGGGAGAGGGGGCAACTCCCAGGCCGTCGACTTCCTTGCGCGAAGCGCAAGCGATGGCCTATAATTCATATCGGTCGGTCCTCGCAGTGGCCCCGCCGGGTGGTCTTCTTAGCCTGCCTGCTGCCGACCACCGAGTGCCAGATACTCGCCGGATACTCGCCAGACTGTCGAACGAGGCGCACATGCCAGCCAATTCATCGACGAACCGTCAAACATCGTCTGTCCTGGGTGCGACGCTCGCATCGGTGCCAGCGCATCCGCCGCGGCTGGCAACTTCGGCGGAGGGGAGAGACGCGATGGATCAGAAGCAGATCCTGATCGCCGACGACGACGCCGCCATTCGCGCTATGCTCCGCAGCTTCCTCGAGGGAGAGGGCTTTGCCGTCGCCGAGGCTCGGACGGGCAGCGAGGTCCTTTCCCAGCTCACCAATGGCAACGGCCATCGGCCGCCCGATCTCGTCCTGATGGACCTCCGGATGCCCGAGCTGAGTGGGATGGACGTCCTCCAGCGCATCAGCGACCAGAGCCTCGCCGTGCCGGTCGTCCTGATGACCGCCTTCGGCACCTCCAACATCGCGATCAAGGTGATTCAGCTTGGCGCCTATGATTACATCACCAAGCCCTTCTCGCTCGACGACGTCCTGCTCACGATTCGCCGGTTCTTCTCGTACCAGGCGCTGACGCAGGAAGTGCAGTCGCTCCGTCGGCAGTCCGGGCGCGACCCCGCCGAGCGCATCGTCGGCCGCAGCCCGCTGATGCTCGACATCTACAAGACCATCGGCAAGGTCGCCCGCAGCGACGCCACCGTCCTGATCATGGGCGAGACCGGCACCGGCAAGGAACTGGTCGCCGAGATCGTCCACTTCAACTCGCTCCGGCGACAGGGCCCGCTCATCAAGGTGGCTTGCACCTCACTGCCCGAGACGCTGCTCGAGAGCGAGCTGTTCGGGCACGAGAAGGGGGCGTTCACCGGGGCG
>JACPQP010000022.1 GCA_016190465.1 Chloroflexota bacterium | reverse complement strand
GGACGTCGGGGGCCAGGCGGCGCTCCTTGCGCCGACGCGGATCGTGCAGCCTGGTCCGAAACACCGCCTCGAGGTCGAGATCGACGACCACCAGGTCCTCGGCGAACTGCCGGCCCTCGACCACCTGGTTCCCCTGCTGATCGAAGACGAGCGAGTTCCCGTCGAAGACGAGCTCGTCCTGGCCGCCGACCATGTTCACGTAGGCGACGATGACGGCGTTGTCGGCTGCTCGCGTGGCAAGCATGCGGTGCCGCGCGTGTCGCTTCCCCACGTGGTAGGGAGAGGCGTTGATGTTGACGATCACCTCGGCGCCTGCCAGGGCCTGGTCGACGGCCGGGCCAACCGGGTACCAGATGTCCTCGCAGATGTTGATGCCGACGGTGACGTCCTCCAGCTCGATGACCGGCGACTCCCGTCCGGCCTGGAAGTAGCGGTCCTCGTCGAACACGCCATAGTTGGGCAGGTACTGCTTGTGGTAGACCCCGGCCAGCATGCCATTGTGGAGGACCGCTGCGGCGTTGTAGATGTCGGTGTTGGCGTCGACGAAGCCGACGATCGCGGTGATACCTCGAGTCTGGCCGGCCAGCGTCCGAAGCTCGGTCAGGTTGTCGGCGATGAAGCGTGGCTTGAGCACCAGGTCTTCGGGCGGATAGCCAGTGAGGCAGAGCTCCGGGAAGCAGACGATCTCGACACCACGCCGACGGGCCTCTTCGATCTGCTGGCGGATCTTCTCGCCATTGCCGACCAGGTCGCCGACCGTTGGATTGATCTGCGCCAGGCCAAGACGGAGGGTTCGCATCGCTCTCACATCGCTCACGTGTACGTGTCCAGAACCAGATTATCCCCTTGCTATGCGTGAACGTCAAGCAGCCGCGACCGGGCGACGGGGCGACCGGGCGATGGGGGCGATGGGGACGACGGGGCACGAGGCTCACCACAAAGACACGAAGGACACGCGGAGATGACCCTGTCGCAGGCTCCTTTGTGCTCTTTGTGTCTTTGTGGTAAGCCGCTCGTCACCCTTTCGCGCCTTTCGCTCGCTTCGTGCCTTTCGTGGTCCAGACCCTCGCCGCCCTGTCGCCCCGTCCCCCGTCCCCCCGTCGCCCGGTCGACGGGGCGCGGCACCGGTCTTGCAGCCGGTGTGCCTCCAACTCGCGCTCAGGGCAGGAAACCGATGGCAGAGGCAATGAAGAGGCAACAATCGGATCTCGAGCAGTTCCTCTCGGTCATCGCCCACGAGCTGAGGGCACCGCTCACGGTGATCCTGGGCTACACGGAGCTGCTCCGGCGAAGCAAGACCCCGCGGCCTCCCGCCGAGGAGCGAGCGGTGGAGCAAATCACCAGTAATGCCCGCCGCTTGAACGCCATGATCGGTGAGCTGGTGGACGCGTCGCGGATCCAGGCGCAGCGCGTCGCCATCCAGCCTCAGACGGTGAACCTGGGCGAACAGGTCGGTCACCTGTTGGCAACCTCGCTCGCCCCCCTGCTCGGCGACCGCCCGGTCCAGGTCGACGTCGCCCCGGACGTTCCGCCGGTCTGGGCCGATCCGACCCGCGTCGATCAGATCGTGACCAATCTGTTGACCAACGCGGCCCGGTTCTCGCCACCGACTACCGAGATCACGGTCGACGTGGGGCGCGCCGACGACCAGGTGCGTCTCTCGGTGACCGACCGCGGCCCCGGCATTCCACCCGAGGCGTTGCCCCACCTGTTCACCCGCTTCTACCAGGTGCCGGAGCCGGGCGGTGGGCATCATCCGGGGCTGGGTCTGGGGCTCTACATCGTCAAGGGCTTAGCCGAGCTCCAGGGCGGGTCCGTGGGCGTGCAGAGCGAGGTGGGGCGCGGCTCGACCTTCACGGTGACGTTGCCGGTGGCGCCGGAGGCGCAACGGCAGGCGGCCTGAGTTGGGGGTCAGGTGTCGGGGACCAGGTGTCGGGTTTCAGGTGCCAGTTCTCAGGTGTCAGGCGTCGGGTCACGGGTGTCGGGTGTTGGGCGCCAGGTGCCCGGGGTCCGGGCGCCACAGTTCCGACCCCTGACACTCGATCCCCGACCCCCGACCCCCGACGCCTGACCCCCGACACCTACTCGAGGGCGGCGTCCTTGCTGGCGAGACTGATGGCCCGGTACCGGCCGAGCAGGTCATTGAGCCGGATCGTGAGCAGCCCGCGGAGGCCGCGCCAGGACTCGCGGACGGGATCGACCCGGCGAGTGCCGACGTATTGCCAGCGGACGGGCACCTCGGCCATCCGGCAGCCCATCCGGTGGGCCAGGTAGAGCAACTCCACGTCGAAGGCCGCGGTGACCGTGGCCCCCCGGACCGGGGGGGCGCCGCTTCGGTAGACGCGCAACGCGGAACAGAGGGTGTGGACGACGCAGCGGCGGAAGCACTTGAACCCGCACTGGGTGTCGGCAATTCCGCCGACGTCGACGATCAGCCGGCGGAGCTCGGTGAAGCCGTGGGCCATCAGCTTCCGAACCAGCGGGGCGCCAGCCCGCTGCTGGGCGCGGGAGCCGACCACGACGTCGTAGCTGTCGAGCAGCGAGGGCACCAGCCGGTCGAGGTCCGCTACCGGGGTGGCCTGGTCCATGTCGCAGAAGAGGACGTAGTCGGCGGTCGCCGCGAGCACGCCGGCGATCACCGCGCCGGCCTTGCCGCGGTGAGGCTCCCGGAGCAGACGGAACCGGGGGTGGGCGGCCGCGAAGGCGTCGACCAGCGCGGCGCTGGCGTCGTCGCTGCCATCGTCGACGACGAGCACCTCGCGGCAGAAATCGTGCGATTCCACGTAAGCGGCCACGCGATCGAGAACGCCCGCCCGAAGATTCGCCTCTTCGTCGTAGCAGGGGATGACGATCGAGACGCTGGGGACCGCCCGCGGGGTGAGTACTACTCTGTCCGTCACTTCTCAACCACTCGCCCGGGTGATCCCGGGTGATCCCACGCTGTTGCCGCGGCGGGGCGGCCCCACGAACAGTCCAGATGGACTGTTCGTGCCCTGCCCCTCTCCCACGGGGAGAGGGGTGACGCCCCCACCCCTGTCAGCCCCGCGCTGCGGGCGAGGGGTGGTGCCGCGGCGACCGAAGGGAGTCCCCGCAGGGACAGACGGCGCGAGGGTACCCCGCACTCATCCCGTGGAGCGAGATGACGATGAGGATCTCCCCTCGACCGCAGGGATTCTACGCCGGTGGTTGAGGTCCGTCAATCTCCTCGCCGGAATCACCCGGAATCACCGACTGCGGAAGTGGCCAGGTCGTATCGGCGTTGCCCCGAGCGTGATCAGGCCGGCGTTCTCGGGGCTGGCCAGGGTGAGAAGGGGCTTGCCCCAGCCGAGCGCCAGGCGGCAGAGACGGTCGGTCTCGCCGCCGGGACGGGCGTAGGCGATAAAGACTTCGTCGGCCAGCGCCGCGACAAGCTTGTTGCGCGCCCAGGCGAGGTCGCCGGTTGCCCGGCGCTCGCCCTCGGCGAATCCAGAGAGCAGCAGCAGGCGTCCCGCCGTCAACGGGGCTTTCCACTCGGATGGCAGGCGCATCCCCGCGATGCTGCGCGCTGGGCAGATCACCACCGGC
Organism: Chloroflexota bacterium; assembly: GCA_016190465.1. Lineage (GTDB taxonomy): Bacteria > Chloroflexota > UBA6077 > FW602-bin22 > JACPQP01 > JACPQP01. The sequence continues at coordinate 532 of JACPQP010000022.1, read as the reverse complement.
TGCGTCCCGCGCAGCAGCACCGTGAGGCACTCCTTCTCCATCGGCGAGTGGAACCCGCCGACGACGGTCACGCCAGCGTCGCGGAGCGCGTGGGCGAGGTCGTAGGCCTGGACGATGAGATTACCGGGGCATCGTTATCGAAGATCCTGGGCATCACCCAGCCTCCGCGCCAATTGGTGCGGCTCGGATCCCGCCGTGCGCCGCAGTCCCCCTCGCGTCGGAGAAGGAGAGCACGGCATGCCGCGGTGGCGGGTCTTGCCACCCCCCTCGCCGCGTCGGCTCAGGGGCGGAAAGTTCCCGGTGTGGCGGCCCTCACTCCCTGCCTGCCGTTCCTGAGCCGGTCCCAATCCTGGGAGAGGGGAACGGGGCGACGGGGAGACGGGGAGACGGGGGTACCCAGACGCCCCGTCTCCGATACGCCCCTTCCCCCAGTATTGGGGGAAGGGGTTGGGGGATGAGGGCCCGCCCGGGCCGACGTGTCCGCCCCCCTCCCTGCGTCGGTTCACCGGGGTAGGTATCGGCGGGGGTAGGG
>JACPQP010000021.1 GCA_016190465.1 Chloroflexota bacterium | reverse complement strand
GGCTAAGTGGGTTGCGGAAAGTCCCTTAACGGCTCCGGGAAGGTCCAGGAAGGGCCGCAGCCCGTCCTGGCGGGGTTTGGGGTGTCCCCAAAACCATCGGGAACGCTCTGATCCCTTCTCGGGAAGGTCCAGGAAGGGCCGCAGCCCGTCCTGGCGGGGTTTGGGGTGTCCCCAAAACCATCAAAAACTTTCTGATACCTACTTAGAGATTCAGGCAGCGGCCAGCAGGCGCTCTGACGCAAGGAGGAGAGGTACCACTATGCCACACGTGAAGAGAGAGCCGATTCGCTGCGCCATCGTCGGCTATGGGGGGACGTTCAACTGGGGCGAGAAGCACGCGTCCTGGATCCGGCAGGTGGCGGAGCTGGAGCTGACGGCCATCTGCGACCGCGACCCGGCCCGGGCCGCGCTGGCCCGCCAGACACATCCGGAGCTGGAGGTCTACCAGGACCTGGCCGACGTGCTGCGGCGGGCGCCCGTCGATCTGGTGACGATCAACACCCCGCACCACACCCACGCGTCTCTCGCCGTCGAGTGCCTCCGGGCGGGCAAGCACGTCGTGGTGGAGAAGCCCTTCTGCATCAGCGTGGCCGAGGCCGACGCGATGATCGCGGAGGCCCGGCGAGCCGGCCGGATGCTCTCGGTCTCGCACAACCGGCGGCTGGATGGCAACGTCGCAGCCATCGTCGAGGCGGTGGCCCGGGGCCTGATCGGCGAAGTGTTCCAGGCCGAGGTGGCGACGGAAAGCTATCGTCGTCCCCCGGGCATCTGGCGCGATTCCAAAGAGTTGTCGGGCGGCGTCCTCTACGATTGGGGCTCCCACGCGATCGACTGGATGCTGCACGTGATCCCGCGCCGCATGGTGGCCGTCACCGGCTTTCTCCAGAAGCGGGTCTGGCACGAGGTGACCAACGAGGACCAGGCGACGGCCATCATCCACTTCGAGGGAGGCGTCATCGGCCAGGTGAGCTGCTCGCGCATCGCCGCGGTCGGGAGACCGCTGTGGCGAGTGCTGGGGACGAGCGGCGCCATCGCGGACCACAACAAAGGCACGCTCAGCGAAGAAGAGCTTCCCACCTACGGAGCCTCCACGCTGGTCAGAGTCCACGACGGCGAGCGGACCGAGACCGATCTCCCCTGGAAGCGGACGGACCGCCTCTCCTACTACCTCAACGTGACTGACCACATCCTGCGCGGCGCCCCTCTCCGGTACCCCGCCGAGGATGGCCGACGGGTGATCACCGTGCTGGAGACGATGGAGAAGTCAGCCAGGAGTGGCCAGACCGAGCGAGTCCCATACGACTGACTCCTAACCCGGCTTGAAGTCACGGGCCGGCGACGAGCTCGCGGTCTCCCGGGCCGTGATGAACTCGAGCAGTACCGGCCGGCCCTCCTCCTCGGTAACCCGCCGCGCCCGCCGGAAGGCATCGAGCACCCGGGCGGGATCCTCGATCCGCTCGGCGTAGCCCCCCATCGCCCGACCCATCTCGGCGTAGTTCCCGCTCAGGTTGCTCGTGGCGTAGGCTGCCTCGGCGTGCGGCATCGCTCGGCCCTCCGAGGCCATACCGGAGTTATTGAGGACGACCGTGACGATGGGGATCCGGTTGCGGACGGCGGTCTCGAAGTCGAGGCCGACCATCCCGAAGGCGGCGTCGCCCATGAAGTTCACGCAGAGCTTCTCCGGCCGCGCGAGTTTCGCCCCCATGATGAGCCCGAGACCGGTCCCCAGAGCGTGGGACTTGCCCCAACCAAGAAAGCTACGCGGCCCGGCCGAGCGGTAGAAGGGGACGATCTGGCCCCGCGGGTTGCCGCAGTCGTGGGTCACGATCGCCTCGGCCGGATCGACGGCCCGCGCAAAGTCGGCGATCACGCGGTAGGGGCTGATGGGACGGCTCTCGCTGTTCCGCTTTGGCGCCCACTCGGCCAGCCACGCCTCGGTCGCTGCCCGGATCTCGCCGGCCACCTCCGGGCGTGGGCGACCCCGCGGCCCGAGGATCTCCCGGCAGGCCTTGATCACCTGTCGGAGCACGAGCCGGGCGTCGCCGATGATCGGGTAGGCGACCTCGTAGTCCTTGTGGATGTCGATCGGATCGTTGGTCGCGTGGATGAGCGTCTTGCCGGCCGGAATGGTGAGCGACATGCCATGCCGGGTGAAGCTGCACCCGAGCCCGAAGACCAGGTCCGCTCGCCGCAGGAAGTTGAAGAGGGCTGGCCCCATCACGCCCAGGCCACAACCCAGCGACAGCGGGTGGTTCTCCGGGAAAGCGCTCTTGCCCAGCAGCGTGGTCATGACCGGCAGGTCAAGGAGCTCGGCCAGCTCGACCAGCTCGGCAGTGGCGTCGGCGTACAGGACGCCCTGGCCGGCGTGGACGATCGGGCGCTCGGCGGCGCAGAGCGCCCGGGCCGCGGCCTCGACGTCCCGGGAATCACCCGCCGAAACCGTGCGTTTGATCGGCGGGTACCGGAAGGCGGTCTCGTCCACCTCCTTCACCGCGACGTCCGCGGGGACCTCGACCATCACTGGCCCCGGCCGGCCCTGCCGCAGCGCGGCGATGGCCCGCCGCAGAACGTCGCCGGTGCGCCCGGGTGAGGTGATCTGCTCGACCCGCTTCGTGATCGTCTTGAAGCTGACCGTCGAGCCGAAGAGCGGTGAGACGCCCTGGCGATCCTCGGCGTGCCCGAGGGGCAACAGCAGGATCGGCACGGAGTCGGAGTAGGCGGTCGCCACGCCGGCGAAGCTGTTCTCGGCGCCCGGACCATACTGCATGGCGAACACGCCCGGCACCACCCCGTTATTCACCCGCGAGAAGCCGTCGGCAATGCCCACGCCGACCCGCTCCTGGCGGCAGATGATGGGCCGGATGCCACCCTGGGCAGCCGCCTCGATCAGCGGCGTCGTCGGGAAGCAACTCAGGTACTCGACCCCTTCGCGCTTGAGTATCTGCACGATCGCGTCGATGGTCCTCAAGGTGGCCTCCTTACTCTCGCTCCTGGCCGCGATCATACGCTCCGCTTTCGCACCCGTCAACGGGTCGTGCGACAGCCGCACCCTGTCATGAGAGCTGCTCATTCCCCGGCCTCCCCAGTCCTGGCTCCCTTTCCCCCCCAGTGGGGGAAAGGGCAGGGATAGGGGGGAGCCCCGTCCCGAGCGAGAGATTGCGATGCGAGAGATTGCGAGAGGAGCCACTTTACTCGGCGCCCTCGAGGCTTTACATTAGGCGGGTCGGCACGTAGCGATCCGTGATCAGAGGAGGAGATACCATTGTCTGCGCTCAAGTTTGTGGTCGTCGGCCTGGGCCTGGGAAAAGCCTGGGCGAAGCTGATCCACGAGGCGCCCGAGTTCGAGCTGGCCGGCCTGGTCGACGTCGACCGGGCGAGGCTCGACGAGCTGAGTGACCAGTACGGGGTGCCCGCCTCCGCCCGCTTCACCGACTTCGAGCGGGCGCTGGTCGAGGCGGAAGCAGATGCGCTGGTCATCGTCACGCCACCGGCGGCGCACAAGGGGATGGTCCTCACCGGGCTGGAGGCGGGCTACCACGTCCTGAGCGAGAAGCCGCTGGCCGCCAGCATCGGAGAGGCGCGCGAGATGGCCCGGGCAATCGGCAAGGCCAGGCGCAAGTTCATGGTGAGCCAGAACTACCGGTGGCAGGACACCGTGGAGGCCGTGCGCCAGGCCATAGCCGAAGGCGCGGTCGGGCGACCGGGCTACATCACCGCCGCGTTTCACAAGGGCGTCCGCTTCGGCGGTTGGCGCGAGCAACTGCCCGAGGTGCTGCTGGAGGACATGTCGATCCATCACTTCGACCTGATGCGCCACCTCACCGGCCGTAACTGCCAGCGACTCTACGCTCGATCGTTTCGGCCCGAGTGGAGCTGGTTCTCCGGTAACCCCGCGGCGTGCGCGGTGCTGGAGATGGAAGGAGGGCTGGTGGTCAGCTACTTCGGGAGCTGGGTCTCGCGCGGCCGGGAGATGGCCTGGGCAGGCGAGTACCGGATTGTGGGCGATCGGGGAGCCATCCACTGGGATGGCACCGGGGCGACACTGGTGGTCGGTAAGCCCGAAGACAACCCGAAGGACCCGAAGCTGGAGTCGACCGCGCTTCCCTCTCGGCCGCTAGCCCATACTGGCTTCGCCTACTCCCTGTACGAGTTCGCCCGGGCCATCCAGGACGACCGCGAGCCAGTGACCGGCATCGCGGACAACATCCAGAGCTTCGCGATGACGATGGCGGCCATCGAGTCCGCCCGAACCGGCCAGCCGGTGGACGTCCAGGCCTTCATCGCGGGAGGATGAGTACGTCGGAGGAGCAGGGGCATATGCGGGCGAGGGATAGGGCTGCTATCGACCTGGATGCACTCCCGGTCAGGGAGTTGGAGGAACTGCGTCGCGGGTTGTTGCCCCTGTACATCTCCGCGCTGGTGGGCATCGTGCTGGTCTGGGGCGCCTTCCAGTCCTGGCGACCGCTGATAAACTGGCTGGTGGACGGCGCCGTGCTGACCGCGGGGCTTGCCTCCATCATCGCCTACCGGCTCCGGCGATACCACGCTGCTGCCTCCTGGGTCTTCATCCTGGGTCTCACCCTGGCCGGGAGTCTCGTCGTCGTCGCCCTGCCCAATCCACTGGTGATCGCGTTTGGCGCGGTGGTCGTCGTCGTCGCCCTCGCGCTGCTGGACGCCTGGCAGGGATTCGTGGCCGGACTCGTCGCGTGGGGGACAGCCGCCACCGCGTGGAACCTGGCCACGGGGAGCACGGGGTTGGGCGAGGATGTTCTCCTGGTGGGCGCGCTCTACGCGCTCACCTGGGGAGTCACCTGTGTCGCGCAGCGCGCCTTGCATCGATCGGCCGAGATCGCGCTCACGGGGTGGTCGCAGCTCCGCGCTGCGCTCCTGGAGACCCGGGAGCACCGGGCGGAGCTGTATCGCGTCGTGCGAGCCCTGGAGGAGGCGACGTACCGCATCGAGCGGATGAACAACGAGCTGATTCTGGCTCAGCACGCGGCCGAAGCGGCCCGGGCCAGCAAGGCGCGGTTCGCCGCCATCGTCAGCCACGAGCTGCGCGGCTCCCTGAACCTGATCCTCGGGTTCAGTCGGCTGATGGCTCTCTCCCCGGAGAACTACCCGGCCCCGCTGCCGGCCGCCTACCGGGCGGACGTGGACACCATCTACGAGAGCAGCCAGCACGTCGTTTCACTGCTCGACGACATCCTCGACCTATCCCAGATCGAGGTAGACCGGATGCCGCTGGTGAAAGACCTCGTCGACCTCGAGGGAGACGTAATCGACGACGTGGTCAGCATGGTCAGGCCCCTGGCCTCGCGGAGGGGTCTCTCCCTGCGGTTGGAGCTCGAGGGCAACCTGCCCCCGGTGTTTGCCGATCGAGCGCGCCTGCGCCAGGTGCTGCTGAACCTGCTGACGAACGCGGTGCGCTTCACGGACCGGGGCGGAATCACCGTACGCACCGCCAGCCGCGGCGTTCAGGATAGCATTCAGGACAGAGACACCCTGCTGGTCAGTGTTCAGGATACTGGCCGCGGCATCCCGCCCGAGCAGATGCCCAAGCTGTTCGAGGAGTTCCAGCAACTGCACTGGGGAGACCAGCGAGACAGACAGGGCACCGGACTGGGCCTCGCCATCAGCAAGCACATCGTGGAGTTGCTCGGTGGGCGCATCTGGGCCGAGAGCACCGAGGGGGTAGGCACGACCCTGTACTTCACTCTGCCGCGGTCCGCCGAGGCCTCGATGTCGCCGAGCGCCGTGCGCGGTCCGGCCAGGTCCCGCGCGGCGAGCTCCCACGATACCTGTCTTGTCCTCCACGACGACCCCTTCGCCGTCAAGCTGTTCGCACGGCACATCCCGGGCTACCGGATGGTCGGGGTGCCCGGGGAGCAAGAGGCCCTCGCGCTCACCCAGGAGCTACAGCCTCGGGCGGTGATCACGAGCTCCGAGGGGGGCGAGCGAATCGTCTCGCAGTTGGCCGCGGCGTCCCTGGACGTGCCCGTTTTGAGCTGTGACCTGCCGCATATCCTGAACGGTCCGGCCCGGGCCGGCGTCGAGGGAGCTCTGACCTACTTGATGAAGCCCGTCACCCCGGAGATGGTCCAGGCAGTGATGCGGCAGGTCGGACAGGACCGGGACATGACCCTTCTGCTCGTCGACGACGAGCCGGACGCCGTACGTCTGCTGGAAAGCATGCTCAAGTCGCTGCTGCGGCCGTATCGAATCCTCAGAGCTTACAGTGGGGTCCAGGCGCTCGAGATGATGCGCGACACGACGCCGGACGTCGTGTTCATGGATCTGCGCATGCCCGAGATGGATGGCCAGCAGGCTATCGTCGAGATGCGCGCCGACATCAGGCTGCACGGGATCCCCGTCGTGATCGTCTCGGCCCAGGACGCTGGCGAGCACGCCGTCGCCCTGGGAACCTCGATCTGGCTGCGGCACCAGAGACCGATCGACGCGGCCCGGGGCGCTAGGTACCTGAAGGCGATCCTGGACGTGCTGAGCCCGTCGTACCTTCCCGACCCAACTGCACCCGGATTGCCCGCCGAAGCTGCTGCGAGGTGATCGGCTTCGTGAGCACCTCGGCCGCCCCAAGCGCCAGGGCCAGGCTCGGCTGATCGATCACCGAGCAGACCACGACCGGGATGCTGGTGACGTCGGACCGGGACTTGAGAGTCCGCAGGATCGTCCAGCCGTCGACCCGCGGCATCATCACGTCCAGCAGGACGAGGTCCGGCCTGGTCTCGGCGAGAAGCTGCTCGGTTTGCTCCGCGGTGTGGGCCTCCAGCACGACGTAGCCCTCGCCCTGGAGATAGCGCCTGTACAGGTTGACCGTCGCCGGGTCGTCGTCGACGATGAGTATGGAACGGGCCTTCGGAATGGCCACCGTGAACAGGAGAGCGGGCGCCCGCCGATCGCTCGCCTCGAGCCAGATGCGCCCCTGGTACAGGCTCAGCAGGTCCCGGCTGAGGGCGAACCCGCTCCGTCTCTCGAGAGCCTCGGCTTCTGGCCAGGCCAGGCCCCGGACGTGCCAGAGCAGCTCGCCCTCTCGCAGCTTCGCCCCCAGGTCGAGCGCGCCACCCGGCGAGAGCTCGATGCACTCGGCGAGGACGTTCAGGAAGACCTGACGGAGGACGGAGGGCTCGCCGTAGACGGTGGGGAGGGACGGCGGGAGGTCCACCCTCAGGCTCACTCCCCGCCCTCTCGCGAGCGGCTCGATGACCTCCCGGACACCGCCGATCAGCTCCGCGAGGTCGATCCGCTCCCAGGATGACGCGCCGACGAGCCCGATGGCCCGCGCCCTCGCCTGCTCGATAGTGACAGGCTCGGCCTGCTCCCCGCCGCTTGGTGGCGCCTGCGCCCGCAACTGCTGGTATCTCTCCCAGAGGAGGCTGACTACGGCTTCCAGCGCCTCCCTTTGCCGCCGGTAGAACGTAGACTCGCTAACGTTCAGCTCCTGGCACACCTCGGACTCCCCCAGCGCCCTGACGTAACGCAGCCAGAGGACCCGGTAGCCCAACCACTCCGGGCGGTCGGCCGGGATCGAGACCGGGGGCTTGAGCGCGACCAGGGTCTCCCGCAGGAGGTCGCGCAGCTTCTCCGCCACGGTCTGCCCCGCGCCATGCTCCAGGGCCAGCAAGCCAGCCAGTGGATGGGTCTGGAGGTGGGGTGGATCGTACAGGTTGGCGAGCGCGTCCTTGACGTGACGCTCGAACTCGTCACGCGAGATCATCGGCCCTCCTGGTCGCGCGTGGCCGGAGCACGTGGCAGGGCGCTGAGGGAAAGCTGACAGTCTCGTGACAGCAAAGCCATTCCCCCCACGGTGCTGGTCTGCTATACCACAGTTGCGCACAAGCGCCTCACGGCATCGTGCAGTCAGGTAACTGTCGCCCCCCCGGCCGATCGAGCGGTGGAAGTCGTCGTGGCGCAGCTTCGGCTCGGAGGTGGGCTCATGGTACGTTCCCCGGGCGCCGGAGTCAAGCAGAGGGCGTAAGCGGGTGCGCCACACAATTGTGGTAGCCGCCTGGCGCGGGAACGGCCCTCATCCCCCGGCCCCTTCCCCCAATACTGGGGGAAGGGGAGCGGCACGGGGGCGCGGACCCCCTCTCCCCGTATTGGGACCGGATCAGGAACGGCGGGCAGGGGGTGAGGGCCGTTCCCGCGCCACGGGCGATGCCACGAACGTGGGGCGTACCCGCATAAGCGTGACGCAGGGCACTTGACTCCGGCCATCGTTATATCTACGATATAAACCGTTCCACCGGGGCGCGTAGCCACGGCCGGAATCTTCGCGAGGTCTGACTCGGTGAGCCGGACCGGCCGATCAGGCCCGATCAGGCCCGATCAGGAAGGAGGGTCAACTGGCTGCTTCAGTGGCTATCAACACCAGGCGGCGTCGGTCGGGTTTGGAGTTCAAGGAGTGGCGGGACGGGTGGCTCTTCGCCAGCCCGTTCGTCGTCGGCGTGTTCGTCTTCTGGGTGGGGCCGATGCTGTACTCTCTGTTCCTGGTCACCCAGAACTGGAACATGCTGAACCCGCCCCGCTTCATCGGTCTGGACAACGTCACGTCGATCCTGGATGATCCGCTGGTCGGCACCTCATTGGTCAACACTGCTTACTACACCTTTATCGGCGTACCCCTGCACCTCTTGCTCGCGTTTACGCTGGCGATGGGGCTCAACCAGTCGATCCGCGGCCTGTCCCTCTACCGGGTGGTCTTCTACCTGCCCTCGATCACCCCGGCCGTCGCCAGCGCGGTCGTCTGGATGCAGATCCTCAACGACGAGTTCGGCGTCCTCAACAACGTCATCAAGACATTCGGCGGGAAGGCGATGCCCTGGCTGTTCGATGCGAACCTCGCCAAGCCAGCCTTCATCTTCATGAGCCTGTGGAACGTCGGGCCGATGATGATCATCTTTCTGGCCGGGCTCCAGAACGTGCCGCGGGAGTTGATGGAGGCCGCGCAGATCGACGGCGCCGGAGCCTGGCAGCGGTTCAGGTACATCACCGTCCCGATCGTCTCTCCCGTCATCTTCTTCAACCTGGTGATCGGCATCATCGGCAGCTTCCAGGTCTTTACCTCCGCGTACGTGATGACGCGTGGTGGTCCCGAGAACGCCACGCTGTTCATGGTCCTCTACGTCTACAACAACGGCTTCCAACTGTTCAAGATGGGCTACGCGGCGACGCTGGCCTGGCTATTGTTCTGGATCATTATGTTCTTTACCTTCATCCAGTTCCGGTTCGCGAGCCGCTGGGTCTACTACGAGAGTAAGCGGTGAAGGCGGGAGGAACGGGTATGGCAACCGAGATTCGCCCTGTCGCACCCTCGCTCGAGACGGCTCAGCGCATCAGCCGCCTGGAGTCGGTGACGTGGCGGCGCCGCGTCGGGCATCTGCTGCTCCACGCGCTCCTCATCTTCCTTGGATTCACCTTCCTTGTGCCCTTGCTCTGGGTGTTCTCGACCTCGTTCAAGTCGCCCGGGCAGGTGTTCATCGTCCCGGTGGAGTGGATCCCGAGGCCAGTCCACTGGTCGAACTACGTCGAGATCTGGCAGATCCTGCCGCTCGCCTCCTACATTCGGGCATCGCTCATTGTTTCGGTCCTGGCGGCCACGGGCGCCGTGCTCAGCTCGCTGGTCGTGGCCTACAGCCTGGCCAGACTGCGCTGGCCCGGGCGCGACGCGGTGTTCGCGCTGCTGCTCGCCACGATGATGCTGCCGGGCATCGTCACCCTGGTGCCCACGTTCATCCTGTTCAAGTATCTGGGCTGGATCGACACCTGGTACCCGCTGTGGGTCCCAAGCTGGTTTGGCAGCGCCTTTCACATCTTCCTGATGCGCCAGTTTATGGTTGGCCTACCGAATGAGCTCGAGGAGGCGGCGCGGGTCGACGGGGCAAACTCGGTCCGAATCCTCGCGCAGGTGATCGCCCCGTTGTGCGGCCCGGCGATCACGACGGTCGCGATCTTCTCATTCCTCGGCCACTACAACGAGTTCATGGGGCCGCTCATCTACCTGAGTTCGGCCGACAAGTGGACCCTGCCGCTGGGGATCATGTTCTACCAGGGGCGCTTCGGCAACTTCTGGCATCTGGTGATGGCCGCGTCGACCGTGGCAATCGTCCCGGTCATCGTTCTCTTCTTCCTGGCGCAGAAGCGGTTCATCCAGGGCATCCAGTTCACTGGCCTGGCCGGGCGTTAGTCCGACAGCAGGACCGAACTCCCGCGCCCTTGACCTTATGGCCCGACACGGGAAGGGGGAGGTCGCCACCTCCCTCCCTGTGTCGGGCCCAGCTCAGGAACGGCGGGCAGGGGGAGAGGTCGGGCTCAGGGTTACCT
>JACPQP010000275.1 GCA_016190465.1 Chloroflexota bacterium | reverse complement strand
GTCTCCCCGTCACCCCCTCGCCCCGTCGCCCCGTCGGGGTGCTGGGTAGCGGGGAGGGCCGCCAGCCAGAGGCACGCCAGACCGAACACCAGCGTCTCGACATAACCCGCCCGCGCCTTCACCGTCCAGATGCTCAGGAAGAGCGGGGACAGGGCAAACCACAGGCCGGTGAAGAGGCCCGTTCGCTCGCCGTAGTAGGCGCGGCCGACCCGGTAGGCGAGCCAGGCGGCGACGAGTCCGAGGGCGATGGGGACCAGCCGCAGCGTGGCCACGGACGGGCCGAGGAGGGCGAAGACGGGCGCAATCAGGTACGCCTCGAGCGCGCCCATGTAGGTCTGGCCATAGTAAAAGACGGGCCGCTCGCCCCGGCCGATGTGGCGCGCCATCAGGCCGACGACGGCCTCGTCCGCCTCCAGCGGCAGGCGCGCCGCGAGCCAGAGCCGGAGCCCCAGACCGGCCGCCAGCGCGAGGAGAAGGAGAGCCGGGCTCCCGATTCGCCCGAAGCATCGCTTGCCCACGCCGCCATTGTCGCACAGGTGACGCCCCGGTGCCAGGACGCTGCTGGAAGACTACGCCACCAGCACGCCGGTCGCGTACATTATCAGCAGGCCAGTGAGTAAGCCAGCGAAATTGGCCGGCGCCGCCAGCCAGCCCGGGCCTTCTCGCCCCGGCAGCCGGGCCAGTTCGAAGACCACCTGGAAGATCGCCCCCGCGCCGATGGCCAGGAAGAGCGTCGCCCAGATGTCGGAATAGGTGAAGCCGCCAAGCCACGTTCCGAGGATGGTCGGGCCACCGGCGAGCAGTCCCAGCCCGACCAGGTGCCGAAGAGCTGCGCCACGGCGCGCGACCGGAGCCACGATGCCGAACCCCTCGGTCGTGTTGTGGATCATGAAGCCGATCACCAGGAAGGCGCCGAGCGCCAGCTCGCCAAGGGCGTAGGCGGCACCGATCGCCAAGCCTTCGCCGAGATTGTGCAGCCCAATCCCCACGGCGATGAGGTAGGCCAGGGCGAGCCGCCGCTGCGCTTCGGACCGCTCCGATGGCGCGCCAACCGTGCGGCGGCCAATCGCGACCAGCGCCAGGAAAGCGCCCACCAGCCCGATGCCGACCAGGCTGAAACCCCGGTAGGGCCCGGGCACCCGTCCGGCTAGCTCCAGCGCCTCATGGGCCGCGTCCAGCCCGAGAAAGATCAGGAGTCCGGCCGTCAGGGCGAGGAAGAAGTCCATCACGCCACGGCCGAGCCGTCGCATCACCGGGAACCAGAGGAGGCCAAGGAAGACCGGGATCACTCCCACGTAGAGTCCGAGCAGCGCGAACATCAGGAAGAAGATCGGCTCGGGCTCCGGCGTCGGCACGGCTATGGCGACATCCTTGGTGAAGGCCAGGCCGTTCGAGGTGACGATCTTCACCGTCTGCGGCTCCCCCGCCAACCAGGGGTACGGGATGCTGATAGTCGCCCGGCCCAGGCGAGAAATCGTGGTATCGGGGCTGACGGTGAAGTGCCAGAGGGCCTCGTTCACGATGATCTGCGCCACCGTCAGCTCGCTGGGGCCGCTGTTGACTACCTGGACGACGATCTCACCGGGCCGAAAGGCCGTGCGCTCGATGTCGAGCTTGCCGAGCGCGTCGACCGGTACCGGTGCCGGTCCGACCAGCGCGCCGCCCCAGGTGGCGAAGATGGAGATCATCGCGACGAGAAGCGCGACCGGTAGCAGGGCGATCACTGCCGTGCCGAGGCCCATCCCTTTCGGTAAGCCCCCTCCGAGCGGGCGTTCACCAATTTGTGTCTCATTCATCGTCCCTCTCCCCTACAGGTTGCCGTCTCCAAGGACGGCAACGGCCCATCACTTGACGTCGAAGAATCCCATCCAGCCCAGCTCGGCGAACTCGCTCTGATGCGCGTGGAACATGAACTTGCCGGGCATCGTGTAGGTGAGCTCGAGCACGCAGCGCTCGCCCTGGCAAAGCATCACCGTATCGGTGATCTCGTAGTTGGTGAGACTCGTGCCGGTCCGGAAGAGCTTGAAGACGTTGCCGTGCAGGTGGAGGGAGTTGATCAGATCGAACTCGGTGAGATTCACCAGGTAGACGCGGAGCAACTCGCCTGCGTTGAGCTCAATGGGGTTGTCAACGAAGTAGTTGGCGACGCCGTTGACGGTGTAGAACTCGTTCTCGCCGTCGCCGTCGGTATCGAACCCGTTCATGACCATGACCAGTTCTTTGGCTGGCGGCCGTGGTTCCTTCGGGTCGACGATGAACGTGCCGTAGAGGCCCTTCTCGATGTGCTTCTTGACCGGCATGGTGTGGCAGTGGTAGAGAAACAGACCAAAGGGCTCGGCCTCGAACTCGTAGACGTAGCTCCCCCCAGGCGCAATCTGCTCGAAGACGCCGTCCATGTTGGCGGGATGGATGCCGTGGAGGTGGATGCTGTGCGGGTGTGGGCTCGCGTTGTGGAAGTAGACCTTGATGCGGTCGCCCTCGGTGCAGCGGATGGTCGGCCCGGGCACGGTGCCGTTGTAGGTCCAGGCGGGATAGGTCACGCCCCTGGCGACCTTGATCTCGGTCTCCTGAGCCACGAGGGTGTATTCCCGCAGGGTTTGCCCGTTGGGGAGCTTCGAGACCCTGCCGTAGTCAAAGGCGGTCAAGATCTCCATGGGGTCCCTGGCGCGCCAGGTGGGCTCCGGCGCATCCGGCGGCAGGGCCCTGAGGATGCCCGGCGCCCGGGTAGAGCCATGGGCCAGCGGGTGCAGGTGACTGTCCGGCTTCGGGGCGACCACTACCCCGCCCGGCCCGCGAAGCGGCGTGGTGCACCCCGTCGCCACCGCCAGCGCGCCCAACGTCCCGAGCCCGGCGCCGGTCTTGAGGAGACCCCGGCGGTGCAGCGCCCGGCTCAGCAGCGACTTGACCAACCTCTCGGCTTGCATACAACTTAGACCTCCCGTCTGCCGATGCCAATTCCTACCAGAATTAGCCTGCCCTAAATCCAAGTTTAGGGGATACTGAGCACGCTGTCAACAATTCGGCATCGCGAATCTGGTCGAGCAGTACGCCGATCTGCCTCTCGGTGGAACGGGTGCCTCGGTGGTGGCGACCGCGGAGCGCCTCGACACCGACGTGGTGGTCGCGCTCGACCGCCGTCACTTCACGGTCGTTCGACCCCGCCACGGCCGGGCGTTTCGCCTGCTTCCGGAGTGAAACCGCGCGAGACAGTCCCATTCGTGTCTTTGTGGTAAGCTTCGTACCCGGGGGACTCACCACACAAGGGGGGGGCCAAGTGGTCAGCCAGTCGAAGGAGGCGCTCAAGGCGGCGGTCTGCGAGGAGATCGAGCGGCGGCGGGAGGACATCCTCGCGATTGGCCAGGCGATCCGCCGGCGGCCTGAGCTGGGGTTCAAGGAGTTCGAGACGGCGGCCCGGGTGGCGAAGGAGTTTGGCCGGCTCGGCATCCCCTACCGGGAGGAGCTGGCGATCACGGGCGTCAAAGGGGCCCTGGAGTGCGGCGGCGCGGGGCCGAGCGTGGCGGTGATGGGCGAGCTCGATGCGCTGGTGGTGGCCGACCACCCGGAGGCCGACCCGGCGACCGGCGCGGCCCACGCCTGCGGGCACGACGCGCAGATCGCGGCGATGGTGGCCACGGCCATCGGGCTCATCGGGAGCGGCGTGCTCCGGGAGCTGGCGGGACGGGTCATCTTCATGGCCGTGCCGGCCGAAGAGTACGTCGAGCTGGAGTACCGGCGGGAGCTGCGGCGCCAGGGGAAGCTGGAGTTCCTGGGCGGCAAGCCGGAGCTGATCCGTTTGGGGGAGCTCGACGACGTCGATATGGCGATGCTGACACACCTGACCGGCGCGGCGACGGATCGGAAGGCGGGCATCGCTGCCTCCTCCAATGGCTGCATCGCCAAGCTGATCCAGTTCATCGGCCGACCGTCCCACGCTGGCGGCGCGCCACACCAGGGAGTGAACGCCCTGAGCGCGGCGATGGTAGCGCTGGCCGCCATCAACGCCCAGCGCGAGACGTTTCGCGACGAGGACTCGATCCGCGTCCACCCGATCATCACCAGGGGCGGCGACGTGGTCAACGTCATCCCCGCGGATGTCCGGATGGAGACTTACGTGCGGGGCAGGACCATCGAGGCGATCGAGGACGCGGAGAAGAAGGTGGACCGGTCGCTCCGGGCCGGCGCGCTGGCGCTGGGGGCGCAGGTGAAGATCACGACGATGCCGGGCTACCTGCCCCAGGTGAACGATCCGCACCTGGCCGCCATCTACAAGGCCAACGCCGTCGCCACGTATGGCGCCGAGGAGTACACCGAGGGGGGCCACCGCGGCGGCTCGACCGACATGGGCGATGTCGAGCACCTGATGCCGGCCATTCAGCCGTTCCACTACGGCGGCGGCGGCTTGGGCCACGGCAGCGACTACCGCATCGCCGACGCGGAGGCGGCCTACCTGGGGTCGGCCAAGCTGATGGCGATGACGGTGGTGGACCTGCTGTACGGGGATGCCGAGGCGGCGCGGGACGTGCTGGCGAAGAGCAAACCGCGGCTAACGAAGGAGGAGTACCTGGGGTTCATGCGGAAGACGTTCCGGGAGGAACAGTACTGAGTGCTTGGTGCTGAGGGCTGAGCGGAAAGAAAGAAGCTTCCTGGCGATGACCTATTTTGCCACCCCGTTGCCAGGGCAGTATCGTCGGCGCTGCGGCCTTTCACGACCGTGTTCGGGATGGGAACGGGTGGGACGACCGCGCTTGAATCACCAGGAAGCCGGGCCAAGTGCTGCGTCACGAAGGGCGGCGTGCGCCGCCCTTCGTGCAGACGGATGAATCGATTTTGCCGGAGGAGACCGCGAAGGTGCGCGGAAAGGCTCGGCCGTTAGTACGGGTTGGCTGCACGCCTTACGGCGCTTCCACCTCCCGCCTACTCAAGCAGGTCTTCTCCCTGCGGCCTTCCCCTTCTTGCCGAAGGTCGGAGGTCTCATCTTGGGGTGAGCTTCGCGCTTAGATGCTTTCAGCGCTTATCCCGACCGAACAGCGGCTACCCGGCGCTGCGTCTGGCGACACAACCGGCACACCGGCGGTTCGTCCACCCCGGTCCTCTCGTACTAGGGGCAGCTCCCCGCAAACCTCCTGCGCCCACGCCGGATAGAGACCGAACTGTCTCACGACGTTCTGAACCCAGCTCGCGTACCGCTTTAATGGGCGAACAGCCCAACCC
>JACPQP010000265.1 GCA_016190465.1 Chloroflexota bacterium | reverse complement strand
TTCCCTGGTTCCCACCACACCGTCCTTTCGCCTCGACCTCACCCCCCCTCCCTGCGTCGGGGAGGGGGGCAGGGGGGTGAGGTCCGGACCTCACCCCCTTCCCCTCTCCGACACGGAGAGGGGGGAGCCGCCACCCCCCTCCCCGCGTCGGGGAGGGGGGCAGGGGGGTGAGGTCCACCCTTCGGCCAGCTCCGGTATACTCCTTCTGACAGGGAAGCGAAATCGTCAGTTCGTGCTAGCCCAACCGGTTGAGCAGGCATCCGCCAGTGGCAGCCGGCCACCTGGCCCTGCTACAATGGTGCGGCCGGAGGGGGTGAGGTCATTGCGAGTTCTCGTCACCGGTTGCACCGGGCAGCTCGGGCACGCGCTCGTCGAGGCGCTTCACCGTCACCAGTGCGTGGGGCTCGATCGAGCGGGGCTGGACATCGCCGACCGACCGCGCGTGGCCGCGGCGTTGGCGGAGGTGCAGCCCGACGTGGTGATCAACGCCGCCGCGTACACCGACGTGGACGGCTGCGAGCGCGATCCCGAGCGCGCTTACCGGATCAATGCGGTCGGTCCCCAGCTTCTCGCCCTGGCCTGCCGGGAGGTGGGCGCGGCGCTGGCTCAGATCAGCACCGACTACGTGTTCGACGGACTGAACGACGAGCCCTACTGGGAGTTCGAC
The DNA here is from genome assembly GCA_016190465.1 of Chloroflexota bacterium. Taxonomy (GTDB): domain Bacteria; phylum Chloroflexota; class UBA6077; order FW602-bin22; family JACPQP01; genus JACPQP01. The sequence goes on along the minus strand of JACPQP010000265.1, from coordinate 5,899 downwards.
GAGCCGCATCCCCTGAACGTGTACGGCCGCTCGAAGCTGGCGGGCGAGCGCTACGTCCAGACGCTCCACCAGCGCCATTACATCGTGCGGACCGCCTGGCTCTACGGCGATCCGGGGCGCAACTTCGTCAAGACCATTCTCCGCGCCGCGCGAGAGCGGCCGGAGCTCCAGGTGGTCGACGACGAGCGCGGCTCGCCGACCGCCGCTCGGGACCTCGCCATCGCCGTCGCTCGCCTGATCGAATCCGAAGCCTATGGCCTCTACCACCTCGTCAACGACGGTGTAGCCAGTCGCTGGGAGCTGGCCAGGCGCGTTGTCGAGCGCGCCGGGCTGCAAGCAGACGTGCAGCGGATCTCGTCTCGGGAATACCGGGCGGCCCGGCCAGCGATGGCGGCCCGGCCGGCCTGCTCGGCCCTGCGCAACTTCAGCGCGGCATCGATCCTCGGCATCCGACTCCGCCCGTGGGCCGAGGCAGTCGACGAGTTCGTCGATTGGCTGCTCGAAGCGGGCGACGGGGGCACGCCCTCACCCCTCCCCCCTCTCCCCGTGGGAGAGGGGCCGGGGGTGAGGACCCCACGGCGACGGGGCGATGGGGCGACGGGGCGGACGGAGGACGGGGCGGGGAGGGAGTGAGGTGAGGGCGCTGACCCCGGCCGCACCAGCGGTGACCGTGATCGTTCCCAATTTCAACGGCGCGCGGCACCTCGCGGTGTGCCTGCCATCGCTGCATCGGCAGACCCACCCCGATTTCGCCACGCTCGTCGTCGACGACGCCTCGACCGATGCGTCCCGCGAGCTGGTGGGACACGAGTTCCCTGGCGTGCAGATGATCGAGCTGCCCCGGAACCGGGGCTTTGTCGCCGCCGTGAACGCGGGGATTCGCGCGACGGCCAGCCCGATCGTCGCGCTGCTCAACAACGACACCGAACCCGAGCCCCGGTGGCTCGAGGAGCTGTGCCGGCCGCTCGCGACCGACCCCACGGTCGGGTTCTGCGCCTCGAAGCTCCTGCTATTCGACCGCCGCGAGGTGATCCACTCGGCGGGCGACTTCTATGGCTTCGACGGGGTGCCGGGCAATCGTGGCGTCTGGCAGACCGATCGGGGGCAGTATGACCGCGAAGAGGATGTGTTCGGAGCGTGCGGTGGGGCGGCCGCCTATCGACGGGCGATGCTGGAACAGATCGGCCTGTTCGACGAGGATCTCTGGATGTACTGCGAGGACGTCGACCTGAGCTGGCGAGCCCAGCTCGCGGGGTGGCGTTGCCGCTTCGTGCCGACCGCCCGGGTCTACCATCGCCTGAGCGCGACCGGCGGCGGCCCGATCGCCAGCTTCTACTGCGGCCGGAACTTCATCCACGTGCTGGCCAGGAACGTTCCCGGTCCGCTGCTCCGCCGGTATCGAGGGCGCATCGTGGCTGCCCAACTGCGGTTCGCGCTGGAGTCGCTTCGCCACGCGCGCGAGCCAGCCGCGCGGGCCAGACTGTGGGGACAACTGGCCGGGTTGCGGATGCTCCCCCGCGCGCTGGGCAAGCGTCGAGCCGCCCCGCCCACGGATCCGGCGAACCTCCAGAGGCTGGAGAAGCTGCTGAGCAATCGAGAAGCGTAGCGCGGGGACTTCCTGATCGCTACGTGGGGGGTAACGTGAAGCCGGCGATCCGAGAAGCGGGACCCAGCGCGACCGGGGGATTACCCGGCAGCAAGGACGTCGAAAAGGACGTGGAAAAGGACGTCGAAACCACCCGGCAGCGGCTGGTGACCGCGGCCGTCATTGCGGTCGTCCTCCTGTCATTCGTCGGGCTGAGCCACCTGTACGCGAGGCGCGTCCCCCGGTGGAATGCGCCCGACGAGCCCGCCCATTTCAACTACATTCGCCACCTGGCGACGACGGGCGGCCTGCCTGTCCTCCAGGTCGGCGATTACGACCGCCAGGGCGTCGAGCGTCTGATGTCGCTGAAGTTTCCCGACGCCGAGTCGATCGACTGGCTCCGGTACGAGAATTACCAGCCACCGCTGTACTACGCCATGCTGGCGCCGGTCTACCGGCTGGCCTCGGGCTTGCCGATCGATCGGCAGGTGCTGATGCTTCGGCTCTGTTCCACGGCGATCGGCGCGCTGGCGGTGCTGGCGAGCTTCGGCCTCGTCCGCGTCACCTTCCCGAATGAGCCGCTGCTCCAGCGGTTCGTCCCGGCGTTCGTCGCCTTCGTCCCGATGCACGTCGCGGTAAACGCGGCGATCGGCAACGATGTGCTGGCCGAGTTGCTCGTCACGCTGACCCTCTGGCAGCTCGCGGTTGGGCTGCGGTGGGGTCCCTCCCGGCGATGGGCGATCGGCATCGGCCTGCTCACCGGGCTGATCCTGCTCACCAAGGTCATCGCCTACGCGATCGTCCCGCTGGCCGTCGTCGGCGTGCTGGCCGCGAGCCAGTTGCACGAAGAGCGGGATCGCTGGCGCCGCACGGCGGCGCGCTACCTGGGGGTGACCGTGGGCGTGTCGGCGTTGCTGGGTGGCTGGTGGTTCATCCGCAACCTGGTCGTCTACGGCGGCTTCGACATCCTGGGCTCACAACGGCACGAGCTGGTCGTCACCGGTCAGCCCCTGACCGGCCCGGTTACCAGGGCGGCCATCCAGCGATTCGCCGGCACCGCCTTTCACAGCTTCTGGGGGCAGTTTGGCTGGATGGGTATCCCGCTGAGCGACCGAGATTATGTCATCTTGCTTGGCGCGAGTGCGCTTGCGGGGTTCGGGCTGCTCCTGTATGCTCTGCGCGTGGCGCGCGGTGAAACGGTGACCGCCGCCGGGCAGCGGTGGGCGGTAGCCCTGATCGCGGGGAGTGTGGTCCTGGTCGCGGGTGCGATGCTCTCCTACAACCTCACGTACTTACAGCCGCAGGGACGCTACCTGTTCTCGGCGCTCCCGGGGATCGGCACGCTCTTCGGGCTGGGCTTCCGGGAAGTCTGGAACCGTCGGCACGCCGCGCTGATGCTCGGCTTGTTTGCCGGCGGGCTGGCGCTGCTCACGCTGTTCGCGCTCTTTCGGTACGTGGTGCCGTACTTCGGCGGTTGACTGCTGTCATTGGCGATCTGGAGGGAAGGGGCGATGTCGGTACTGGGGCGATTGATCGGGACGATCTTCGGTGGCGGAGGTGGGTCGCGGAACGGCGACGACCACGCGATGCACTACTTCGTCAAGTGCAAGAAGTGCGGCGAGAAGTTCCGGGTGCGCATCGATCACCGCTGGGACCTTTCCCAGGAGTTTGACGACGGCGGGAGTGGCGACGCGGTGAGCGGGTACAGTGTCACGAAGTCTCTGGTCGGGTCGCGCTGCTTCCGGCCGATCACGCTCCAGATCCAGTTCGACCGCGGCCGCCGTGAGGCGAGCCGCACGATCGACGGTGGAGAGTTCATCTCGCGCGAAGAGTACGAGGCCACCGGCGAGGCCGACGTCCCCGCGACCAGGTGACGAGTTTCTTTCGTGCCCCGTCGCGCGAGTTGCCTGGTATACTGTAGGTGAGAATGGCACACTGGGAGAACCCTGTTGGCCCCATCCGCTCGCCAACTGACCGTCGCTGACGTGCTGGCGGCGCTGCCCGGCATCGAGGTGTCCCCTCGCGAGGCCCCGCCGCTGTCGTTCTCGTCGGTGGTCACCGATTCGCGGGAAGCGGCCGCTGGCTCCCTCTTCGTCGCGTTGCGGGGAGCCCGCGACGGCCACGCCTTCATCGCCGATGCGCGGGCGCGGGGGGCTATCGGTGCGCTCGGCGATCAGCTACTCGCCGACGTCTGTCTGGGTAGCCTGCCGGACGGTCAGGCGCGGCCGTTTGTCTATTTTCGGGCCAGCGGTGCCGTCCATGATGCAATGGGCGCGCTTCAGCAACTGGCCTCGTACTGGCGCGACCAGCACAGTGGGACGATCGTCGCGGTGACCGGGAGTGTCGGGAAGACGACGACGAAAGAGGTGATCGCCGCCGTTCTTCGCGACCGGCGACGGGTGTTGGAGAGCGAGCGGAGCTACAACAGCGAGATCGGCCTGCCGCTGACGCTGCTGCGGCTCGAGCCGACGCACGAGGTCGCCGTGCTCGAGATGGGTATGTATTCCCTCGGCGAGATCGCCTCGCTCTGCCGGCTCGCTCGACCGACCGTGGGGGTGGTCACGAACGTCGGTCCGGTCCACCTGGAGCGGCTGGGCACGATCGAGCGGATCGCCCAGGCCAAGGCCGAGCTCGTGGAGGCGCTGCCGGCCAGCGGCGTCGCGGTGCTGTTCGGCGACGATCGGCGCGTCCTGGCGCTGCGCGAGCGGACACCTGCCCGCGTCGTCACGTTCGGTCTGAATCCCGACAACGACGTCTGGGCAACCGACATCCGGACGCACGGCCTGGGGGGGATCACGTTTACGCTTCACGCCCGAGGGGAGGTTGCGGCGGCGGCGGCGCCCCGTCTGGGGAAGCACGTTGTCTTCGCCTGCCTGGCCGCGACGGCGGTGGGACAGGAACTGGGCCTCTCGCTTGCCGACTGTGCCGCCGCGATGGCGAACCTGCCCCCGACGGGCAGCCGTCTTGTCCTTCGCCACGGGCCCCGCGGCTCGCTGATCCTCGACGATTCCTACAATGCGAGCCCGGCCTCGGTCCGGGCTGCGCTCGACGTGCTGGCCGACCTGCCCGGTCGGCGGATCGCCATCCTGGGCGATATGCTCGAGCTGGGGAGCGAGGAGCGTGCGGGCCACGAGGAGGTTGGGCGTTATGCCGCGCGGGTCGTCGACCAGCTTATCGCGGTGGGACCTCGCGCCCGCCTGATCGGGGAGACGGCCGAGCAGAACGGTCTCCGGTCGGTCACCTATGCCGCGGGGCCGGCCGAGGTCGCGGTTTCCCGGGATTTCCCCGGGCCCGGGGATGTGGTGTTGGTCAAGGGCTCGCGGGCGCTCCAGCTCGAGACGTTGGTCGCGCGGCTGGTATGCTGAGGAAGGAACGATGGTTTCCGCGCTCCTGGTTCTCCCAGTCACCTTCGTCGTCGCCCTCGTCTGGGGTCCGTGGTACATCGCGCGGCTGCGCGACCTGAAGCTGGGCAAGCAGATCCGGCTCGAGGGTCCGAGCAGCCACCAGAGCAAGGCCGGGACGCCGACGATGGGCGGTTGGCTCTTCCTGCTCTCGGCCGGCGTCGTGGCGCTCGTCTTCTTCGGCGGCAGCGGGCTGCCGGTTCTCGGTCCGGCGCTCTTGACGATGGCGCTCTTCGCGCTGTTCGGGACGATCGACGACTACGCCAACCTGCGGAGCCGGGAGGGCCTCGGCATCCGCGTGCGACGCAAGTTCCTCTGGCACAGTCTGCTGGCGGCGATCGGCGGGCTGGCGATCATGTTCGTCGCCGGGCAGCGTGGACTCATCATCCCAGGGATCGGCACGGCCGACCTCGGCTGGTGGTTCCTCCCGTTCGCGGTGCTGGTGATCTTCGGCACCTCGGCTGGCGTCAACGAGATCGACGGACTCGACGGCCTGGCGGGCGGGACCTCGGCCATCGCTTACGGCGCCTTTGGAGCAGTGGCGCTCCGCGAGGGACAGACAGCACTGGCCGGCCTGTGCCTGGCCGTCGCCGGCGGGCTGCTGGGGTTCCTCTGGTTCAACGTCAACCCGGCCCGCGTCTTCATGGGAGACACCGGCGCGTTGGGGCTGGGCGCCGGACTGGCCGCGGTCGCGCTGCTCTCCGGCTGGGCGCTGCTGCTCCTCGTGATCGGCTTCATCTTCGTCGTCGAGGTGCTGTCGGTTGTGCTCCAGGTCGGCTATTTCAAGGCGACGGGCGGCCGCCGGCTCTTCCGGATGAGTCCGCTGCACCACCACTTCGAGCTGATCGGCTGGCCCGAGCCGCAGATCGTGATGCGCTTCTGGATCGTGACGGCAGTCTCGGCGGTGATCGGC
>JACPQP010000271.1 GCA_016190465.1 Chloroflexota bacterium | reverse complement strand
GTCCCGCCCCCAGGGGACCAGAAGCTAGCGTCCCTGCCCCCTCTCCGACACGGAGAGGGGAAGTCGCCATCCCCCTCCCCGCGTCGGGGAGGGGGGAAGGGGGGAGAGGTCCGTGCCCTCACCCCCTACCCCTCTCCCCGTGGGAGAGGGGCAGGGGTGAGGGCGGCCTCCCCGCTGACAAAACTACTTCTGGAAGTAGTACTGCTCCGGGTTCGTCTGGGCCGGGCTGTTCGAGAGGTGCCACTGCCAGACTTCCTTCGGCAGGTTCTTGAAGTTGTTCTTGACGATGCCCCAGCCCTTGTAGTACTTGGTGATCCCCATACACCAGAACTCCTCGGCCCCGATGTCCAGGATCTCCTTGACGATTGCCTTCTGCTTCGCCGCGTCCACGGTCTCGGTCAACTGATCGTAGAGCTGCTGCTGCTTCTTCGCGGCCGGTGGCGGCTCCACGCCCGTCTTCCCGCCGCTCATCCACCACTGGGCCCAGCCGATCCCGAAGATCGACTCCTCGCTGAACGGCATATACCAGCGCGGATCCATCACGATCTGGATCGAGTCGGCCCCGGTCCAGACGCCCGCGTCGTGGTCCCGGGCCTGCTTGCGCTGGTAGAAGACCGAGCGCTCGAACACCTTGACGCCCGAGTTGACGCCCACCGCCTTCCAGTACTTCGAGACCATCTCCATGATCTGGGCCCACGGCTCGAACGCGGCGATGACCTCGGTGGTGAAGAAGAGTGGCTTGCCGTCGGGGCGCAGCCGCATGTTGTCGGCCCCCCGCTTGGTCAAGCCGATCTCGTCCAGCAGCTTGTTCGAGGTCGCGGGGTCATACTGGAGATACTGGTACGCCAGCTTCTCGTGGAAGTGCGGCGACTCGTCCAGCGGGGCCGGCTGCCGGGGCTGGCCATCGCCGATGTAGATGGTGTCGATGACCTCTTTGCGGTTGATCGCGTGCGAGAGCGCGATCCGGAACTTCTTGTTCTGGAAGATGTCCCGCAGCACCGGATCCTTGTGGGTCAGGTTCAGCGCGATGACGGCCGGCGACTCCCAGGCGTACTTGACGGTGAAGAAGTCGTATCCGCCCTTGGCCTTGTTGTCGGTGAACACGGCCTTGGTCTCCGGGGTGGCGATGTGGCGGTCCATCATGTCGATCTCGCCGGCCACGCCCTTCAGCACCAGCACGTCCACCTTCTCGGCGATCGGGTAGACCAGCTCGTCGATGTAGGGGAGCTGGTTGTTCGCGGTGTCCACCTTCCAGTAGTACGGGTTGCGCTTGACCTGCATCTGCGTCGTCTGGCCTGGCGGCACCGTCACCACCCAGGGGAAGACGGTCGGGCACGCCGGGTTGTCGAACCACTGGCTGACCTTCGCGGTCCACAGGGCCACCCAGTCCTGGAGCTTCAGGTCCTTGACCATCTTCTCCACGGCGTCTTTGTTGTACTTGATGTGGAACTGCTTGGCGTAGTGCGCCGGGCGCCAGAACATGGTGTTGGTGGCCATCCAGTTGAGCAGCAGGCCGTGGGGCTTCTCGTACGTGAGCTTGAAGGCGTAGTCGCCCAGCTTCTCGAACTTCGGGAGCTTGCCCCCGGCCTTCAGCCAGGTGGGCTTCACCTTCGTGATCTCGTCGTTCAGGATGATGTCGTTGAACCAGAACTCGAAGTCGTCCGCCGTGTGCGGCTTGCCGTCGGACCACCTCATCCCCTGCCGCAGGTAGAACGTGAACTCCTTGCCATCCGCCGAGACCGTCCACGACCGGGCGACGTTCGGGATCACCTTCGTCAGGTCCTGCGACCAGCGCAGCAGCGGCTCATTGCCCATCGTCCGGCTGATCCACGGGCTGTCGGACTTCCCGAGCAGCCCCGAGCGCCACCGCCCGCCGTAGGTGCCGACCTTCTCGTTCGGCGTGACGACCATGGGCTCGCGCGGCAGCCGATCGGCGACGGGCGGCAGCTTCCCCGCCTTGACCTCGGCGGCCAGGTCGGGCGCCTCGTTGAAGGCGCCGGGCGCGGCCGCGGCCGGAGCAGCCGTGGGCTTGGCCGCGGGCGCGGCAGTGGGAGCAGCGGCCGGCTTGGCCGGCGCCTGGGTCGGCGCCGCGGCTGGCTTCGCGGGCGCCTGCGTCGGCGCCGCGGCCGGTTTGGGAGGCGCTTCGGCGGCCGGCTTGGGAGCCGGCGTGGCCGTCGGGATCACCGGCGCAGCCGGGCTGCACGACGCGGCGATCGCCCCGATCGCCAACGTCCCCATCCCTGCGGTAACGAACTGACGCCGAGTGAGTCTACGCCTGGACATTGGGAATCCCCCTTCTCAATAAATTAGGCGCGATCAATTGGGCGGCCCGGGCCACGGCGGCCTGGCAACACGTCCACCGCGACGGAGAGACGCCGTGGCAGGGGACGTCTCTCCCCTGGGAGCGCGGCCGTCTCGGCCACCCCTCGCGTGGGCACCGTGCCCACGCTCCCGGGACGCGTCCCTCTCGGTCCCGAGATGAGCGCCCGAGATGCGCCGTGGCGCTCCAGGTTGGGGGTGAGTCTAGCAGAGGGGTGCATCCCTGTCAACTTATTCTGGATGCGAACCCGGAAAACCTGACCGGAAAACCTGAATTGACAAACGGACGTCCCCAACCCGATAATACGTACTGCGTCGACACGCAGACCTTGCGCGTCTGGCAGCGCCCCGAAGCCGCTGTCCCCTGCCCCGCTGAAAGACCGGGGTCCGGGGTGTGGTGGCGGGCGCGTCGTGCCCGCCACCACACCCCGGACCCATTGGCTCACAGGGGGAGGTATCGCGGCGGGCGAGGGTGCCCTGCGACTGATGGAAGTGAGCGAAATAGTCTGGCCCCGAAGCCGCCATCGGACGAGGTGCTCGGCGACTAAAGTCGCGAGCTACCGTTACGAAGTCGGCCTTCGCCGACTCAAGCAGCCCGCGCAGGCGGGCTTCGCACCGGTAGCTCGCGACTTTAGTCGCCGAGCACCCCCCGCAGATACCTACCCCTGTGAATGGGGAGAGGGGTAGGGGGTGAGGGCGGCCCCCGATGAGGTACGATTTGGGACGAACGCGGGCAATCGGACTCGTGGTGACCATCGCGTTTCTGGCGACCATCGTCGCGCGCGTCGACCTGAACCAGGTGGGTCAGGCGCTTGGCAGCGCGAACTACCGCTATGTCGCGCCGGCGCTGGTCGCCGTGGCCACCAGCTACTTCCTGCGGACGGCCCGCTGGCAGCGCATCCTGGCCCCAACCCGGATGATCCCCCTCCGAGCGCTCTTTCCGGTCTTGATGATCGGCTTCATGGCGAACAACGTGCTTCCGGCCCGGATCGGCGAGCTGGTTCGCGCCTACTCCCTCGGGCGGAGCGAGGGCATCAGCAAGAGCCTGGGGCTGGCGACGATCATGCTCGAGCGGCTCTGCGACGGTCTGACTCTGGTGCTGTTCCTGGCGCTGGTGTCGTTCACCTTCCCGCTTCCGGCCCTGAGCACCAACGGCGCGGCGCTGAGCCTCGGGATGGAAGCGGCGTACATCGTTGGCGGAGTCTTCCTGCTCGGCACGCTGGGCGTGCTCCTGCTGCTCGTCCGTGAGGACCTGACCGTACGCGTGCTCGGGATAGTCGGCAGCCGGTTTCCGCAGCGCATTGGCGGTCTCCTCGAGGAGAAAGGCCAACTGTTCCTACAGGGGCTGCACGCGGTCCGCCGCGCCCGGGCGATCCTCTGGATTGGGGCGCTCTCGGTCGCGGTGTGGTCAGTGGAGACGCTCATCTACTTCAACGTGATCCAGGCATTCAACCTGGGGCTCTCGCTCCAGCGAACGCTGCTGGCGGCGCTGGTGATGCTGGTCGTCGTCAACCTGGGGATCATCCTGCCCTCGGCGCCGGGCTACGTGGGGACGTTTCAGTTTTTCACCATCGCCGCGCTGCGGCTGTTCGGTGTTACTGCCGAGATTGCGCTGAGCATCTCGCTGGTCGCCCACGCGGTGCAGTACGTCTACGTGACCGGCATCGGGTTGCTCTTCTTCACCCGGCAGAACCTCTCGCTGCGCGCGCTGGTGGCGCCGACCGAGGCGAGCCCGACAACGGACGCCGTCTGAAGCGGGCCTTCGCCCTCGTGCCAGCCCCTCTCCCGCAGTGCGGGAAAGGGGCTGGCACGAGGGCGAGGGCCCAGGGGTGTCCCCCCGGGGAGTTCCCGCCAGGGCGGGGGCCTGGGGGTGCCCCCCCAGGGATTTCCTATCAGGATGCAGGTGGGTACATGATTGTGGAAACACGCTCTGAGGAGACAGGCGGCGTCGGCATGCTGGGGAGCGAGATAGCCCGTCGCTGGCGCATCTGGCTCGGCATCGTCATCAGCGCCGCCTTCCTCTACTGGGCGGCGAATCAGGCGAGCAGCATTTCGGCTATCGGCGCCACACTGCGCCAGGCGAGCTACTGGTATGTGATCCCCGCGCTGGGCGCCTACTTCCTGGGCGTCTGGCTGCGGGCGGTGCGCTGGCACTACCTCCTGCGGCCGATGCGTTCCATTCGGCCAACCCGCCTGTTTCCGGTTGTGGTCATCGGCTACATGGCCAACGACGTGCTGCCCGCCCGGCTGGGCGAGGCCGTGCGCGCCTACGTCCTGGGCCAGCGGGAGAGCGTCAGCAAGAGCGCCGCGCTCGCCACCATCCTCGTCGAACGGCTGTTCGACGGAGTCGTGATGCTCTCGTTCATGGCGCTGGTCGGCCTGGCGTTCACCTTCGACGACACCTTGCAGCAGATCTTTCGCTTCGCTGGCGCGGCCTTCGCCACCGCGCTGGTGACGCTGATCGTGATCGCCTCATCGAAGCCCACCGCCCTCCGCCTGCTGGATGTGGCCCTACACATCGTTCCGCCGCGTCCGCGCGCGCGGATCGCCGACTTCGCCATCCGGTTTCTCGAGGGGCTGGACGTCTTGCAGAGCCCACGGCTGATGGCGATGACTCTGCTCCTGACGATCGGCGCCTGGTGTGCCGAGACGGCGATGTACTACGTCATCTCGCTCGGCTTCCAGTTGACGGTCGGCGTCCCCGCCTACGTCCTGGCCACTGCCGTCGCCAATCTCGGAACGATGGTGCCGTCGTCGCCGGGCTACATCGGCACGTTCGAGGCACTGGCCACGCGGAGCCTGACCCTCTTCGGCGCCGACCCCGACGCGGCGCTCAGCTACGTCATCGCGCTCCACCTCGCGCTGCTCGTGCCGGTGACGGTCCTGGGCTTCGTCTACCTCTGGCGCTACGGGCTCAGCCTTCGCCAGGTGCAAAGCGATCTGCGTCGAGGCCTCCCCCTCTCCCCTCGCGCCGTTCCTGAGCCTGGTCCCACCGGGGGAGAGAGGGAGGGCACCGAGGGCGGCAAGCGATGAACGCGGGAACGGCTATCGAGACGAGCGTCGGTGTGCTGGGCGGTGGCGCTCTCGGGCTCACCGTCGGTTATCGGCTGGCGCAGCGCGGCCATCGGGTGACGGTGATCGAGAAGGAGCCGGAGGTCGGCGGGCTCGCGGCCGGGTTTCCGGTCGGGCCAAGCTATCTGGAGAAGTTCTACCACCACATCTTCCGGACTGACCGAGTCATCGAGGACCTGATCCGGGAACTGGGGCTGGGAAGCAGGCTGCACTGGGGGCGGCCGAAGACGAGCAACCTTTACCAGGGCAAGCCTCGCCAGCTCGACTCGGCGACGAGCGTTTTGCGGTTCAGCCCCCTCTCGATCGTCGACCGCTTGCGGCTCGGGGCAGGAATTGCCTACCTCAAGGTGCAGGGCAACTACCGGGTGTTCGAGGGAACCACCGCGGCCGCGTGGATCCGGCAGTGGATGGGCCAGTCGGCCTATGACATCGTCTGGCATCCGATGCTCCGGTCCAAGTTCGGCGATCACTACCAGCGCGTCGCGATGCCCTGGTTTTGGTCGCGCGTCCACCTGCGCACGCCGTCGCTGGGCTACCTGCGCGGGGGCTTCCACCATCTCTACCTCGCGCTGGCCGAGCGAATCACCGGCCTGGGCGGGTCGGTGGAGTTAGGCGAGACGGTGACGCGCATTGCCGGCCCCACGAACAGTCCATCTGGACTGTTCGTGCCCTTCACCCCCTCTCCCACGCCGCGGGAGAGGGGGAACGCCCATGCTGCGGGAGAGGGGGTGGGCCTGGGCGGCATCGACGTGACCACGACCGGGCGCGGGACCCGACGCTTCGACCAGGTGGTCTGCACGCTGCCCACGCGGCTGTTCACCCGACTGACGGAGAGGCTTCCCGACGACTACCGCGCCCGGTACGAATGGGGCGACTTCCACGGCGCCCACTGCGTCATCCTGGAACTGGATCGGCAGTTGTTGCGCGACGGCACCTACTGGCTGAGCGTGACGGACCCCGGCTACCCCTTCCTGGCGGTGGTCGAGCACACGAACTTCCTGCCGCTGGAAGACTATGGCGGACGGCGACTGGTCTACCTGGGCAACTACCTCCCGATCACCCATCGCTACTTCTCACAGCCCGACGACCAGACGGTCGCCGAGTTCCTGCCACACCTGCGGAAGCTTGCGCCCGACTTCGATGAGTCGTGGGTCAAGGGCTGGTGGGTGTTCAAGGCGCCCTACGCCCAGCCCATCGTGACCGTCGACTACCCCGAACACCTTCCGGGCCACGAGACCCCGATCCCCAACTTGTATCTGGCGAACATGTTCATGGTCTACCCGCACGATCGCGGGCAGAACTACAGCATCGCGATGGGCGATCAGGTCGCGCAGCTCGTCCACGAGCGGGCGACGACACGCCACCGCGGCAAGGCGGTTGTGCTGCGCCAGGGCGGGTGAGAACCGAGGGACGTGACCAAGGAGCGTCGTTCTCACGTGAACGGCGCGGCTGGCCATCGGACCGATTGCGCTCATCGCCGTTGTGCAGGCACCAGCCCGCCGCCCCGCC
>JACPQP010000264.1 GCA_016190465.1 Chloroflexota bacterium | reverse complement strand
TGGCGGGGTTTGGGGTGTCCCCAAAACCATCAAAAACTTTCTGATACCTACTTAGCGGCTCAAGCCGAGCTCGTGCCCCTGCGCGGGATCGGCTCCGCCACGGGTCACGTTCCTGGCCCATCGGCCCACGGCCCGAGACCTGCGGAGTGGCCACTTCCCTGAGCCCGGATTCTACCATGCCAGCAGGCGCCTGGCAAACAGCAGCGCGAGGATGGCGCCGACGCTCGCCTCGACGACGTGGAGCTCCCCGATGAGCACGCGGGCAAGACCGAGCTGCTCGGCCAGCACCTGGCCGGCGATGGTGCCAAAGAGGCTTGCCAGGAGCAGGTGCAAGAGGCGGGCGAGTTCCCGGGGCCGGAGCAGGTCGACGAGCAGCGCCCACCCTGTCCCCAGGAGCAGGCACAGCGCCCACACCGGCGCCACCGGCACCGCCAGCTCCCCGATCACCACCTACCTCCCGATCCGGGCGATCCATCGCTCTGGCGCACGCACCTCATCCAGCGTCGGCAGGTGCCAGGCCGATTGCCACGCCCGATTGGCGAACGGAATGCCACGCCGCGCGACGACCTCGTTCACGAAGCGCTCACCGAGCGCGTACTGTTCGAGCTTGAGATCCAGCCCGGTTACCCGCGCAAACAGGCGCTCGGTCGCCGACCGTCGACGCACCCGCTCCTCAAAGCGACGCTTCATCGGGCCATAGCTCAGCAGCAGGTGCTGGCCCACCGCATCCATCACGTGGTTGCTGTAGCCCTCGACCAGGCACATCAGCGCCTGGAGCTGGCGGAAAACATCTCGCTGTTCGGCGCTCATCAGCATCTCCAGCATATGCCCGCCCTGCCGCAGGTTGGCCCCCAGCCGCCGAGCGAACCCGACGAGCCCGGAGCTGGAGCCGAAGCTGCTCAGCAGGTCGGCGCCCACGCTGTCGAGGTAACGCGTCAGCAGCCCGTTCATGTGCGTGCGCAGCCAGGGGTGCGCCTCGAACTCGAAGGCGTGGGTCGTCTCGTGCAGGCTGATCCACAGACGAAACTCGCTCCCGTCGAGCCCGAGCCGCCGCTGGAGACCGGCGATGTTCGGCTCGACGAAGTAGAGCCGGCCCCCGGTGGTCAGCGGCTCCCGCCCCAGCAGCGTGAGGTCATACTGCCCCAGGACGCGCCGGGCAAGGAAACCCATTAGCACGCCCATCTGGCCGCTCAGCACCAGGCGGTTCACCTCGCCCAGTAGCCGCGTGCCGACCGTGCCGTTGCGGTGGAGCTGCGTGTTGATCCGCTCGATCGACTCGAAGAGCAACTCGAAGTTGGCGATGTTCGCGTCGATCCACGCCGCGCGGTCGAAGACGTGGACCGACCGCGCGCCGACCGGTGACGGCTGTCCGACGTAATCGGCGATCAGCGCGCCGCTCCGATCCACCATCCTCGCGTAGCGCTCGTTCAGCCCATCCTGCGCGACGAGCAGGCTGTCCCGGTCCCGCGCGCTCACGTTCGTCGCGATGCGTCGGACCCGCTCCCACTCGATGAGGCGCGGGGCGAGTCCGCTCTGCTTTCGGCTCATCACCCACACGGCCGCGGCCGCGGCCGCGAGCACGAGTCCGCGACCCAGCGCGGGTCCAAAGCCTCGAGAAATCATCAGATGCACACTCTCTTCCTAGCGGGGAGTGCCCCCTCTACCCCTAACCCCTTCCCCCACCAGGGGGGAAGGGGCGAGACCTCACCCCTCTCCTCTGGTGGGACCCGGCTCAGGAACGGCGGGTAGAGGGAGAGGGGGCCCCCACCCTGAGCGGCGCTGGTCAGCGCAAAACGCGCGCGTCGCCGACGCGCCGCGTCACGCGCTGGTCGTCGAGGTGCTCCAGCAGCGCAAGCGCGTAGCGGCGACTGGTGTCGAACATGTCGCGCACCTCGGCGACGGTGATCGTACCGGCAGTCAGCAGGTGTTGTCGGATGCGCTCGACCATCTCCCGGTAGGCGCTCGGCGCAAACACGATCGCCTCGCTGACGCGCACCAGTTTGCCCTGTTCGACGAGCGCCGCGACCACTTCGGCGTCGAACCCCAGCTCGGGAAGCGACGGCGGCGAGAAACGTCCCCGCTCGACCTGCGCCAGCCCGGCCTGAACGGCACTCTCCTGCTCCGGACGGAAGCACGCCCGGTGGCCGGGGAGCGCCACCACCAGCTCGCCGACCACGACGTGTCCGCCGGCGGCCAGGCGATCCAGCACGGCCGAATGCAGCCGGGTCGGAACGTCCAACCGGCTCCTCAACTCTTCCTTCGACATCCCGCTGCGCAGGGGGTACTGCTCGTGATAGGCGCCCAGCGTGGCGACCACGTCCGCGACCAGGCCCTCCCAGTTCGGTCTGGTCATCAGGGCTTCGCCCAGCCTCAGCAGCGCCTCCCGCTCTACCAGCCGCTCGACCACCAGCGTCGCCTGCTTCGCCGCCAGGCTGACTCGCAGCGCCACGGTCGCCACGTCCGTGAAGCGGTGCGCTCCCACCGTGGCCATCACCAGCTCCTCCGGCGAGCCGGTCTGAAGCAGGCGCAGCGTCTCGACGACCGACGGCTGCTGCCGGCGATGGCGGCGCGCCTGCGCGTCCACGACCTCGCCGCCGCCGATGGTGGCATTGGGCGTCCGAATGACGAAGAGGTCTCCCTTCGCCACGGCGACGGGCTCCTCCAGCCGGATCTGGGCCCACCCGCGCTCGCCGCGCCCGAGCTCGTCGCGCTCCAGCAGCGCGACGCGCGCGGTCGCCTCGGCCGCACCGGTGTGGAAGGTGACCCAGGCGTTGTGGGCCAGCGGACCGGGCGCGCTGCGCAGGACCGTGAGACTGGCGTCGAGCAGCCGGGTGGGTCGGAGCCAGCCGGGCGTCGTCACCACTTGCCCGCGTCGCAGATCGGTCGTCGCCAGCCCACCCAGGTTGACTGCCACCCGCGAGCCAGGCAGCGCCAAATCCACTTTCTGCTTGTGGGTCTGGAGGCCTCGCGCCCGGGCCTTCAGGTTGCCCGGCTGCACCTCGATCTCCTGGCCGACGCTCAGCCGTCCAC
>JACPQP010000263.1 GCA_016190465.1 Chloroflexota bacterium | reverse complement strand
GGTTTTGGGGACACCCCAAACCCCGCCAGGACGGGCGGAGCCCGTCCTGGACCTTCCCGGGACGCAGGTGAACTTTCCGAGACCTACTCTGAGCCGGATCTGACGCGGAGAGGGGACGACGCCTTCCCCCTCCCCGCGTTGGGCTCGGCTCAGGAACGGCGGGTCCGGCTCAGGAACGGGGGGAGAGGGGGCGCCCAGTGAACCATGAGAGCCGCCGATACGGTATAATCAGGCGACCTTTCCCCCTGAAAGGGGCGGTGGAGGATACTCGGCTGGAGGAAACGCTGAATGACGATCGACCGACCGTTGCGCTGGGCCATCATCGGCGCGGGTGGAATGGGACGCTGGCACGTCAACGCTCTCCTGAAACGCACCGACATCCAGGTGGTCGCCGCCTGTGACGTGAATCCCCAGGCGCTGGACGCACTGCCCGAGGGGGTGGCACGCTTCGCCGACTGGCGACCGCTGGTGGAGACCGTCGAGCTCGACGGCGCCAGCGTCATCCTACCGCACCACCTGTATCCGGAAGTTGTCTGCGCTTTGCTGCACCGGGGCGTCCACGTGCTGAAGGAGAAGGCATTTGCCCGCAGCCTGGAAGACGCGGTGACGATGTGTCGCGCGGCAAAGGAGACTGGTCGCCAACTGGTGGTCGCCGGGCAGCATAAGTTCAAGGCCAGCTTCGTCGCCACCCAGGAGCACCTGGGTGAGCTCGGCGACATCTTTCTCACCCGCGCCAGCATCCTCTATCGCTCGCGGGCGATCGTGGACGAGGGGCGGTGGGGTTGGCGCGGGACTCGCCGCCTCTCCGGCGGCGTGGCCATCGTCGATTCCGGCTGGCACATCCTGGAGCTGGTGACGCTGCTGCGCGGAGTCCCCGACCGCGTGATCGCCTCCACCGGGCAGATGCGCGTCTCGGCCGGCGAGTACGACGTAGACGAGCAGGGCGCGCTGATCCTGGAATACCCCGATGGGGGTATCGGCGTGGTTCTCGCCAGCTTCGTCACCACGCCCAGCGAGGTCCGGGTGACGCTTCACGGCAAGCGAGCGACCCTGGACGCGGACCTTCAGGCCGAGCGGGTGACGCTGGTCAGGGGTGCCGAATCGCAGGGGGTGCCGCTGGGCGAGGTGACGGACCCGGCCGTCCGGATGTACGATCTGTTCCTAGAGAGCATCGCCACCGGCCAGCCATCTCCTGGCGCGTGGAGCCAGGCCGTCCAGGTGCAGCGGGTCATCGAGGCGGCCTACCTCTCCGCCGCGCGCGGCAGTGTCCCCGTCGCGCTGGCCGAAGTTCCCGCCGCCCTCACCCCCTACCCCTCTCCCCGTGGGACCAGATCAGGAACGGCGGCGAGGGGTGAGGGCCCCGAACATCTATAGAGCGAGGAGGATTTCTCATGAAGCTCGGCTTCGTTTCGCACTACCGACGCGACCTCATCGACTTCGCCGCGCAGAGCGGCTTCGACTGCCTGGAGTTCCACGCGCATCCCCCTTCCACGCTCGATCCCTTCCGGTTCTCGGCGAGCGACGTCGAGGAGTTCCGCGCGACGCTGGCCGGCGCGGGCATCTACGCGACGTCCACCATCCTCGCCGTCAACCCGCTCAGCGCCGATCCCGAGAAGGCCCGGGCGGCCCAGGAGTATCTGGTGGCGCTGATCGACCTGAGCGCGAAGCTGGGCATCAAGTACCTCTGCGGTGGGACCGGCCAGAACGTCGACCGGAGCCTCGACGACAACATCAAGTTGTTCGGCCGGGTGTTTGGCGAGCTGGCCGACCGCGCTCGGTCGGCCGGCATCCGGATCGCCTTCGAGAACTGTCCCCACGGCTACCCTCGCGGGAGCAATCTGGCCGTGACGCCCGAACTGTGGGGCCGGCTATTCCAGGAGGTTCCCTCGCCGGCGCTGGGGCTAGAGTATGACCCGTCCCACTTGATCTGGCAGGGCGTGGACTATCTCCGGGGCGTGCACGACTTCGCCGACCGGATCTACCTGGTGCACGCCAAGGACACCGAGATCATGGCCGAGGTCAAGGGGCGGGTCGGCATGTATGGCCGCGGCTGGTGGCGCTACCGGCTGCCCGGCTATGGCCAGGCGGACTGGCCCCGCTTCTTCCAGGCGCTGCGCGAGATCGGCTACGACGGCGAAGTGCTGATCGAGCACGAGGATCCAGTGTTCCACGGCGAGCGGATGAAGCAAGGGCTACTGCTGGGGAAGCGATATCTGGATCAGTTCGTCTGATTCACCATCGCTCTTCCCCACCGAAGCCGCTCAGGAAACGATGTCGGCGACGGCAACCGCGACGTCAGGGAGCGCCTCGGGCGAGAGGGTCTCGCCGCAGTGGAACACTCGCGCGACCCGGTACCCGCTCCCCTTTCCCCCCCGGGTGGGGGAAAGGGGAGGGATAGGGGGGAAAACCCATCTGTGCGGGGTGGGCTGTCGCCACGCCGCGACCTCACTGGCCTGCAAGTCGACGAGCCAGTAGTCCGCGATTCCCGATCGAGCATAGAGGCGCGTCTTCAGGTCGCGGTCATACGCAAGGGAGGAATCGGCAACCTCGACGAGAAGCAGCACGTCAGATGCAGTCGGCAGGCTGCCTTCATAGTCGTCGGGCCGGGGGCGAAGGAGCGCGACGTCCGGCTGTGGCTCGTTGTGCGCGTCGAGGTGGATCGGGTTCTGGACGCTGAGAAGCGCGCGGCCGTCCGCGACCGCGCGAGAGAAAGCCCGGGTCAGGCGATTCACGGCAGCCACGTGCCGTCGGCCGATCGGCGCCATCGCCAGCAGCTCTCCCTCAATAAGCTCCACGCGCGCATCCTCGGGGAATACCCCGGCCTCGACCATCCGGTCGTACTGGGACACAGACAGTTGGTATCGGCTGAGCTGCGAGCTCACGGGATACCCCTCCTGCCGTCGAGCACGTCAGTTAGTCAGAGGCGCGCATGCCGTGTGCGACACGGTGACATGCATTTTACCACACCCTGGCCGGTCCACATCACCAGTCGCCGGATGCCGGATGGGAGAGAGCTGGACCGGCTCGGCGTCGCCGGGATGACCCTGGACGAGCTGCGGCGCTACGTGGAGACCGGTTCCTCATCGGAAATGGCCGGCGGCTCCATCGGCACCTCCTGGTTGATGCGCCCCCGGATCCGCTCGAAGATCTCATCGAGGCTCCGGCCGGTGATCGTCAGGCCGTGGTTCTTCAGGCCAATGATCGCGCGCGCCGGATCGTCCGCCTGGCGCACCAGCGCCGCTACCGCGCGAGCGAGCTGCCGCGTGCCGCACGGGTAGTTGATCACCGTCGAGGGGACGCCCTCGACCCAGGCGTGGACGTGGAGGATCGCCTGGACCTCCGGGTGCTCGGTGTAGATCATCCAGTGCTCGATCGCGTCGACCGAGACGCGCCGGGGCTTGATCCGGGGAGGGACGCTGAGCAGGATGACGTTTCGGGCCGCGTCGAACCCCTTGACCAGCAGGATGTCCCTTCCAATGACGCGGAGGTCGGCCTTGTTGACGCCGCTCGCGCTCATCCAGAACCGGCTGGCGTCTTCCCGCGCCGAGATGTTGCCATAGCTGAGCCCGCCGATCCCGTAGAGCAACTGGATGTGGCGAAGGTCTCGCGCCGGCACCAGCTCGTCGATCGGGAACGGCGCGGGCAACAGGTTCCACGCGTCGAGCTGTTGGCCCGCCCGGGTGATCGACCGCGTGGTGGCGTCCCCCGCCCAGAGGTCGGGGGGCAGGTCGGGGCAGAACTCGTTGTTGATGACCAGCTCGGCGGTCACGAGCGGGTACAGCATCTCGTAGATGCGCCGGAAGAAGCGGGCCTCGTCGCCCCGATAGGTCAGGTAGTAGTGCCCCAGCTCGAGCGTGACGAAGTGCGCGCTGCACTGCTCGCCGGACCAGACCACGTACATCACCATGTTCGAGAGGTTGCGCACCAGGATCGGGTACGTGGTCCGCAGCACGTCCGTCGGGGGCTCATCCGCGTCGACGATGGTCAGAACGAACGTGCCCTGCGCCTTCCGGCGGTAGGGCTGGGGAGCCTCGACGCCGACCCCGTTAAGCACCAGCCGTGGCGTCACCGCTTCCGCGTCGCCCCGTCGCCCCGTCGCTCCCCCCTCCTCGTTGCCCGCGCTATCGCCCTGTTCCTGACCGGAGTTGGCGCCCGAGCGCTCGCCCACGCCGTTGCCGCGATGATTGCCGGACGGGAGCTGCTCCCACCCGTGCTCTCGGAAAGTACGGCTGAGCCCGTTGGTCAGCCAGCCGCGGCGACCGCTCTTCCAGGTTCCGGCAACGACGAACGGCCGGCGGTCCTCGGCAACGGACTCATTCTGCACGCTGCGCTCCACTTGACACTCCTTGAAACCGATCACTCGTCGAAGGCGAACACCGCCTTGACCACACCGCTCCGCCGTTTCCTGGCGACGACGTCGAAGGCACGCTCGTATGCGGCAAGTGGGTACCGGTGGGTCACCAGCGACCCGAGATCGACCCGCCGGTCGGCGAGCAGGTCGAGCGCGAGCTGGCAGGTAGCGATCCTTCGCCCGTCGGCCTGCTCGTCGGCGTAGGCGAAACTCCCTCGGATGTCCAGCTCCTTCAGCCAGATGGGCGTCCAGTCAACTCCAGGCAGGACCCCGGCCAGCCCGACCAGCACGACCCGTCCCCCCGCGCGGGTAAACCGCAGGGACTCCTCGACGCTCGACCGGGATCCGGCGCAATCGAACGTTCGGTCAGCCCCCCCGATGAGGAGCGGAGGCCCCATCACCGCGGGCCGGGATCGCGCGCCGAGCGTCCGCACCAACTCGTCGTCGTGTCCACTGCTCCCGCGCCGGGTGACGACCACGTCGGCGCCGAAGCGCGCGGCCAACTCACCCTGGTGACGGTGGTTGACCAGCGCGACGATCCGGCAGCGGCTTCCCTGCGCCCGCAGCGCCGCGATGGCGCAGACGCCGATCACCCCGCCCCCGACGATCAGCACCGTCTCATCGTCCGCTGGGAAGCTCCGCAGGATGGGGTGCAGTGCCGAGGCGAACGGCTCGACCAGCACCGCGTTCTCATCACTCACCACAGTGGGAACACGCAATACCTGCGAACGATGCGCCACGAACGACCGGCTCCACGTTCCACCCGTATCCTGGCAGGCGCCGATGAGCAGGCCGGGACTCAGCCGCCCGTCGGCGAAGTGGCTGCACTGGTTGCGATCGCCCCGCTGGCAGGCAGGACACGGGGGGTCAATCCCCCGGGTCGCGCAGGGCAGGATCGGCTCGACGACGACGCGCGTCCCCGGCGCAATGTCCGCGGCCGCCGGCCCGGCCTCGACGACGATGCCGACACTCTCGTGCCCGACGACGAAGGGGAACGACGTCAGCGCCGAGGTGATCGGGCTGTTGTGCAGGAGGATCAGATGCAGATCGCTGCCACAGATTCCCGCATAGCGGACCTGCACTCGGACCCAATCGGGCCCCGGCAGCCGAGGCTCGGGGACGTCGGCGTATCGCAAGCAGGAGACACGGCTCCAACAGATCGGTGGAAACAGGGGGCGAACCGCGCGGCTCACCAGGTAGCGGGGGATGTTCGCCGTGAACTGAAGTGCCTTCACCTGCTCCTCAATCAACCGCTCCGGGAAGGTCCAGGAAGGGCCGCCGCCCGTCCTGGCGGGGTTTGGGGTGTGCCCAAAACCATCGTCAGCTTCCTGATACCTACCTAGCCAAACAGCGACGCCGCCCCGACGATGCCGACGTCGTCCCCCAGCGCGGCGGGCTCGAGGCGAACCGCGGCCGGATCGGCCGGAGCGCACATCCCGGCAATCGCCGCCCGCAGCGGACTGAAGAGGCGTTCTCCGGCCCGCGACACGCCCCCACCGAGGACGACGATGTCCGGGTCGACGACGTTGACCGCGTTGGCAATGCCGATCGCCAGCCAGCCAATCGCCTCGTCGACAACTCGGTTGGCGAGCGCATCGCCCGCCCGGGCTGCCTCGAACACCAGCGCCGCGGTGAGCGGCTCGCCGGCGGCCGCTCGCTGGCGGAGCGCCACTCCCTTCTCTGGGCGCTCGGCCACGGCCTGAAGGTATTCTCCGTGTCTCTCCTCTCCGCGTCCCTCCTCTCCGCGATTGGCCCGTTCTTCGGCCTCCCTATCCCGGGTCAGCAACTCGCGAAGGATAGCCCCCTGCCCTGGAGCCTCGACCAGCGCCCGGGCCGCCGCTCTGGCGATGGCCGGGCCGGCGGCGACGGACTCCAGGCAGCCGCGCTTCCCACAGGTGCAAACGGGACCGTTCGGCTGGACGATGGTGTGCCCGATCTCGCCGGCCAGGCCGTGGGCGCCGCGATAGATCCGGCCGTCGACGACGATCCCCCCGCCGATGCCGGTGCTCACCGTCAGGTAGAGGACGACGCGGGCGCCGCGCCCGGCGCCGCACCGCGCCTCGCCCAGCGCCTGGACGTTCGCGTCGTTGTCGAGGCATGTCGGTAGCCCGAGCCGCTCGCCAAGCACCCGGGTCAGCGGCATGTGCTCCCAGCCCGGGGCGTGGTGCGAGAGGAGCACGACACCGTGCGCCGCGTCCACCGGCCCCCCAAAGCTGATCCCGGCGCCGGCCACTCGTCCAGGCTCGACATCCGCGGCGAGCCAGACGCGCTGCGCCATGGCCACGACCGCGTCGATGGAGGCATCGGCGCCTGCGGGCGGCGTCGGCTGCTGGGCCCGAGCCAGGACCTGCCCGTCTGCCCCGTCGACGAGGCCAACCGCCAGCTTGGTGCCACCGAAATCAAGCCCAAGGAAAAAGCGTTCAGTCATCGACTGCTACATTCTTCGGTTGTGCAGCCCGAGCAGGTGGCCCATCTTCTCCTGCTTGGTCTCCAGGTAGCGCGCGTTGCGGGAGTTGGGCTCGACGACGAGCGGCACCCGCTCGACGACCTCGAGCCCATACCCGTCGAGCGCGATGATCTTCGTCGGGTTGTTGGTCAGCAGACGCATCCGACGGACCCCGAGATCAAGGAGGATCTGAGCGCCGATGCCGTACTGTCGCAGGTCCGGCGCGAACCCGAGCTCCACGTTCGCCTCCACCGTGTCGAGCCCCTGGTCCTGGAGCTGGTAGGCGCGCAGCTTGTTGTGGAGGCCGATGCCCCGGCCCTCCTGCCCCCGCAGGTAGATCACGACGCCCCGGCCCGCCTCGGCGATCATCGCCAGCGCCAGACGCAACTGCTCGCCGCAGTCGCAGCGCAGCGAGCCGAAGACGTCGCCGGTCAGGCACTCTGAGTGCACACGCACGAGCGCCGGCTCATCCGCCAGGATCGCGCCACGGACGAGCGCGACGTGCTGGTCGTGGTTGATGACGTCCTCGTAGGCGATGACCTCGAAGTCGCCGATGGCGCTGGGGAGCGTGGCGCCGCTGAGCCGCCGAATCAGCCGCTCGCGCTGGCGCCGGTACTCGATGATCTGCGCCACACTGATGATTTTCACGCGGTGCCGGGCCGAGTAGCGCTCCAGGTCCGGCATCCGGGCCATCGTGCCGTCGTCGTTCATGATCTCGCAGATGACGCCCGATGGGTAGAGACCGGCCAAACGGGCCAGGTCGAGCGAGGCCTCCGTCTGCCCGGCCCGCACCAGCACCCCGCCCTCGCGCGCCCGGAGCGGGAACACGTGGCCGGGGCGAATGAAGTCTTCCGGGCGCGCCTCCAGGTCGATCAGCCGGCGGGCAGAGGCGGCACGGTCGGCGGCCGAGATGCCGGTCGTCACGCGCCCCTTCGCCTCGACCGAGACACAGAACGCGGTCTGAAAGCGCGAGCTGTTCTCGGGCACCATCAACGGGATGCGCAGGTAGTCGAGGCGCTCGCCGGAGAGCGACACGCAGATCAGCCCTCGGCCGTGGGTCGCCATAAAGTTGATCGCCTGAGGGGTCACGTGCTCGGTCGCGACCGCCAGATCGCCCTCGTTCTCCCGATGCTCGTCGTCCACGATGATGACGAACCGACCGGCTCGGTAGTCCTCGATCGCTTCCTCAATTGTCGCCAGTGCCATCAGTGTCTCCCTCTGCGGCTCCGCGATCTTTGCGCCCTCCCGGTCGCCGCGTCGCCCCGTCGCCCCGCAACCCCCTCTCCCAGTATTGGGAGAGGGGGCAGGGGGTGCGGGCCGTCACCCCGTCGCCCCAAAACGCTCCGCCAGCAGCCGTTCGACGTACTTGCCCAGGATATCCACCTCCAGATTGACGCGGTCGCCCGGCCCTTTGTCCAGGAGACCCACGTGCTCCTGGGTGTACCGGACCAGCGCCACGGTGAACCAGTCGGGGCCGACGTCGACGACCGTCAGGCTGATCCCGTCGACGGCGATGAAGCCCTTGCGCACGATGTAGGGCATCAAGTCACGCGGCGCGCCGAAGCGCGCGACGATCGAATCCCCCTCCGGCACGTAGTCGCGGATGGTGCCGGTGGCGTCGACGTGCCCCTGGACGATGTGCCCGCCGAGCCGCCCACCGGCGGATACCGCCCGCTCCAGGTTGACGCGCTGGCCCGGCCGGAGCAGCCCCATCGTCGAGCGACGGAGCGTCTCGGGCTGCAAGCCGATGGAGAACCCGCGCTCGTCCCGTTCGATCACGGTCAGACAGACCCCGTCCACGCTGATGCTGTCGCTGATGCGCAGGTCGCCGAGCACCCGCTCGGCATCAATCGTGAGTCCGGCTGGTGAGGCGGCCCGAACCCGGCCCACCTCTTCGACGATCCCGGTGAACATCGCTCGTTGTCACCCCCAGTAGTCCCTGGCCTCCGATAGACTGCCTGGCCGACCCACGACCAGCAGATCCTGGCCGACCCGCTGGACGCAAGTGATCTCCAGTGGCCGCGCCTGAGCCATCCGCTCGACGCCGTCGCCGCCAACCGGCGTCGGGGCGCGCCCGCCGACCACTTTCGGCGCCACAAACGCGTAAACCTCGTCGATCAGGTCGCGCCTGAAGAAGCTGGCGAGCAGCTCCCCACCGCCCTCCACCAGCACGTTGAGCACGCCCGCGTTGCCGAGCCAGCGCAGCAGCGCGACGACGTCGACGCGCCCCGCGTCGGCGGGTAAGACGACCACCGCGGCGCCGGTCGCGGCGAGCGCGGCGCGACGGTCGAGCGGCGCGGCGTCGCTCACGGCGATGACGGTGCCGCGTGCCAGGTCCGGTGCAAGCAGCGCGCTCGCCGGCGGGACCCGTGCCCGCGAATCGACGACGACGCGCAGCGGAGCATTCAGCCGGAGCGACCGGTGATCAGTCTCTGCCGCGCGGCGAGCGGTGAGCCGGGGATCATCGGCGATGACCGTGTTCACCCCGACGATCACCGCGTCGACCCGGTCCCGAAGCTCGTGGACGACGGCGCGCGCGTCCTCGCCACTCACCCAGCGGGAGTCGCCACCGACGGTGGCGATCTTGCCGTCCAGGGTCATCGCCCACTTGGCGATGACGTGCGGCAGCCCGGTGGCGACGTGTTTCGCGAAGCCCGCGTTCAGCGATCGCGCCTCCTCGGCGCGCTCCCCGACGACCACCCGGATGCCAGCGGCCTCCAGCGCCTGGAAGCCTCGCCCCCGGACCAGCGGGAAGGGATCGATCGTCGCCGCTCGCACCTCGGCGACACCCGCCACGATGATCGCCTCGGTGCAGGGGCCGGTTCGCCCGAAGTGGCAGCACGGCTCCAGGGTGACGTAGAACGTGGCACCCCGGGCCCGGTCGCGGGCCTGTTCCAGCGCCACGATCTCGGCGTGTTTCAGCCCCGGCGGCTGGGTCGCCCCCTCGCCGACGATCTCCCCATCGCGCACGACGACCGCGCCCACCGCTGGATTCGGGCTCGTCCGTCCACGCACGCGATCGGCGAGCGCGAGCGCGCGGGCCATGAAATCCACCGCCACCTCGTCCCGAGCTTCGATGCCCGTCCTCGCCTCCCAGACCATGGGAGAAAACCCCTCTAACGAAGAAGAACCCGAAGGCACAACACACCCTCGGGTCCACCCGCTCACGGTGATGCGTTAATCTTCGTGAGACCGAAGCGCAACCTCTCACGCGGGTGAAACCACCACCCGCCGTCCCACCGCGATCAGCGCCCGCCCCGACCAGAAGTGTACTCTTGCACGGCCGGCCGTGTCAAGAGAAGTGGCCGCATCAGCCGACAGCCGCGCCGCCAGCAGTGGGCATCAGAGGCAACCTTCCGCCAGTGTCAGTGGTCGCGGCGCCGACACCCGTCGTGGTTACGCCGATAGCCTGCCTGGCAGCGCACCGGGTGACGATCGCCGACAGTTGATGGCTGAAGACCTACACTCTCTCGATCGCCGCCGGTTGGGCATTGATGGCGCGGATCACCGCGGGGTCGAACTTTGGCTTCCGATCGTACGTGTACAGGCCGTTGACCTCCTGCTCCACGTCGGTGAGCTGGGTGTAGCAGAACCCGCACATCTTCGGGTGCCTCAGCAGGCACTCGGTCAGCCGTCGATAGCGCGCCAGAAACTCCTCTTCGCTCCGGGGTCGGTCGCCGTAGCCCCAGGCCCTGGCGTCAGCCTGCCCGGGGTTCCACCAGATGCCGCCGTACTCGCTCACGAAGTACGGCTGGCCGGGCCGGTAGGGCGCTTCGTCTCGCGGGAAGTTCCGCCAGGCCTCGCCTCCCTCGGCAAACAGTTGATACCGCGCGGCGAAGGTCTCGGGGTTCTGGTCGTAGTCGTGGACGTCGTAGACGTCGGTCTCGACGTGGACGTAGCCGCTCGTGTCGATCACCGGCCGGGTCGGGTCGCACAGCTTCGTCACCCGATAGGCGGCCCGCAGCACCTCCGGGTTCTGGCGAGTGTTCGTCTCGTTGAAGGGGCACCAGCCCACGATCGACGGGTGGCTGTAGTCTCGGGCGAGAACCTCCACCCACTCCTGGAGAAACCGATCGAGCGCCTCCCCACGCGCCAGGTCCAGTCCCCAGCTCGGAAACTCTCCCCAGCAAAGGTAACCGAGCCGGTCGGCCCAGTACAGGTAGCGGGGCTCGAACACCTTCTGGTGGAGGCGGGCGCCGTCGAAACCGAGCGCCTTGCCGAGCTCGATATCCCGCTTGAGCGCCTCGTCGGTGGGGGCGGTGTAGATGCCGTCCGGGTAGAAGCCCTGGTCGAGCACCAGCCGCTGGAAGCGCGGCACGCGGTTCAACGTGATCGCCAGCCCGGCCATCCGAACCGTCCGCAATCCACAGTAGCTGCTCACCCGGTCGAGAACCTGCCCGTCGCGAGAGAAGGTGAGCCGCAGATCGTAGAGGAACGGGTCCTCCGGTGACCAGGGGCGGACGCTCGCCAGGTCGACGAGCGCGATAGCCCGGTTGCCGGAGCGGCGCGCGGTCGCCCGTCCCACGACGATGCCCTCGGCCAGCGCCTCCACCGCGAGCACCGCATCCAGGTCAGGGCCGTCGACCGTCGCCTCCACCAGGACGCGGCCACTCTCCAGATCCGGCGTCAGCGTGAGCCCCGCGAGGTAGGTCCGCGGCACGGCTTCCAGCCAGACCGTCTGCCAGATGCCGGTCGTCCGGGTGTAGTAGCAGCGCCAGGACTCGTACCGCATACTCTGTTTGCCGGTCGGTTGGAGCGGCGAGCGGGTGTCATCTTCAGCGCAGATGGTGATCACGTTCTGGCCGGACCGAAGCTGCTCGGTGACCTCGACGGTCACTGGCGTGCAGCCGCCCCGGTGGGTGCCGACCGAGACGCCATCGACCCACACCTCGGACTCATAGTCGACGGCGCCGATGTGCAGGAGCACCCGGTGGCCTGCCCACTCGTCCGGCACCGTGACCGAGCGGCGATACCAGGCCGCTGGCATGAAGTCCGTGTTGCCAATGCCCGACAGCGAGCTCTCGGGACAGAAGGGCACCACGATCCATCCGGCCAGCTTCTCGGCGACGGGAAGCCCGCGGGCACGGCCCGAGCAGCCGGGGTCGAGCTCGAACTCCCAGGGGCCGTTGAGGTTCAGCCAGACCGGCCGAACGAGCTGGGGGCGAGGGTATTCGGGTCGGGGGATCGGGCTCATCGAGATTCCCTCCTTGACTGGCAATCGCCCGAATCATCGCCGATCACCGGGTCCGTGTCCAGTGCCGCTGCCCTGCCTGCCCCCTGCCTGCCCCTGCCTGCCCTGCCTGCCCCACCGCGTTGTGGCGCCGGTTGCCCCGTGCTATGATAGGGGTGCTGCGCCGGGTACGGCATCGTCGCCGGCCGGTCGGGAAGCCCGCGGCGGCGCGCGGGGAGCGCAGCGCCTGGCGCCGCAAAGGATTGAGTGACATGAAGCGTCTGCTCATCGGGCTCCTGGCCGTCGTCCTCGGCGTCGCGGTCGTCGCCTGCGCCAACCGTGGCCTGCCGAGCGAGTCGGGCAGCTACGACGTCAAGCCAAACTCGATCACCTTCGACGGGAGAGACTACTCTTTCTACTGGCTCGACCAGGGCCGGCAGCTTCACCGCGCCCTGGGAAGCGACGTCAAGATGGTGGAGGACGAGCGGACCTACCTCGAGATGCGGGGTGGGGAGCCGATCTTGCACCTGAAGGCGGATGAGCCGGTGGTCGTGCAGGGACGTGACCGGGACGGCGATTTCGGCAGCTTCTGGTTCCCGTTCCTGGTTGGTCAGGCGGTAGGGTCGCTCGGTCGCGATCGACCCGTCGTCGTCGCGCCGCCTCCCCAGCCCGGCGAGACGCGCCAGCCGACCTACCGCTACCCGCCGACAGATGCGTTCGGCCGGAACGAGGAGATGCGGGGCAGTATCTCGAACAACAAGCCGTCGACGCCGGATTACTCGCGGGTTCAGCCGGCGCCAAATGCGGTCAGTGGCGCCGCGGGCGGTACCGGCGGGGGGACCGCCGCCACGAACAAGCGCGACGCCGTGTCAAGCAGCCAGAGCGGCGGGGCCGGGGCCGGGAGCGCGGCCACGAACAAGGGGACGTTCCGCGAGGCGCCGTCCCTCGCGCCCGCCGGAGGGAGCAGGGCGCCCGGCAAGCAGATCAGCCCCGCGAGCTCTCGCCCGCCCAAGCTGAGTTCGCCCGGCCGGTCGGGCGGAATCCGCGGTCGGCGATAGTTCCTCAGTCGAGTAGCAGGTCAGGCTGATGGAAGTGCTCCTCGTCCTTGTCGTGCTCGTCACCGTCGCCGGCCTCTTCTGGTGGCGACGGCGCGAGCGGCCAGAGCCATCGGCGGCTCCACTCCTGACCCCGCGGGACCAGGTCCCCGCGAACCCGCCGACGCTGGCCGATGCCGCGCCGGGAGACGTCGTCTCGCTCTGGCAAGAGGGCGAGCACATCGTCGAGAGCCTGATGGACTGCCAGGAGGATGTCGGCGGGCGCGCCACACGCTGGCGGTGGCTCTTCCTGGACAACGGCCTCATCGTCGAGCTGGCGCCCCGGGGGAATATCCTCTACGATCGACCCACGGTCTACGCGCAGGGCACGTCCGGGTACGAGGCGCTGACCGCCGACGTGGGGCGTAGCGGTGCGCTCAAGATCTTCGAGGCACGGGTGCGAGCCGCGACAATCTCCAGCAACCCGGTCTCGGTCGACCTGGACGGGGTTCGCTACCAGGTCGTCGGCACAGGCATATTTCTCCCCAGCCTCTGGGGTACGCCGCTCAAACAGGAAGTCTGGCGCGACCTGACCGACAACCCGGCCGACAACGTGTACTTCCATATGCGCGACGCCGAGGGCGGGCCGGCGTTGGGCCTCTGGACGAGCCACATCCTGACCCTGCGGGGCCGGGCGCTGACCGACGCGGACGTCCGGGCCGTCTACCAGCGAGCCGAACAGTGACCGCGAAGGACACGAACTGAGCGGTGGGGTTTGGACCACGAAAGGCACGAAACAAGCGAAAGGCGCGAAAGGGTTTCGCGCTTTTCGCGACCTTTCGCGCCTTTCGTGATCCAAACGCTTTCGCGGCTTTTGTGGGGGAGATCGACGTGGCGGGCAGCCGAAAGCGACGCGTCTTGGAAGCGGCGACCCTTGCGCCCGCGCCGCCCGGCCCCGCCGGGCCAGGAGCCGAAGCGGTTGACGGCGAGCCTGTCACCTACGCCGTCACGATGAAGTCGCTGGCGCCAGCCGAGCGTCCTCGGGAGCGCCTCATCGAGCTGGGCCCGAGCGCGCTCTCGACCGCCGAGCTGCTCGCCATTGTCCTGCGCACCGGTCAGCCTGGAGAGATGGTGACGCTGATGGCCCAGAATCTCCTCCGCGAGTTCGGCGGGCTTGGCGGACTGGCCCGGGCCTCGGTGGGGGAGCTGGCCCAGCGGAAGGGGCTCGGCCCGGCCAAGGCAGCCGAGCTGAAGGCGGCGCTGGAGCTGGCGCGACGCCTGGCGAGCGAGCAACCTGAAGAGCGCTTTCAGATACGCTCGCCCAATGACGTAGCGCATCTCCTCCAGCTCGACATGGGAGTGCTGGAGCAGGAAGAACTGCGCGTCCTGTTGCTCGACACGAAGAACCGGGTGCTCGGCATTCGGACGATCTACGTCGGCAGCGTCAACACGTCGCTCGTCCGGATCGGCGAGGTCTTCAAGCACGCCGTGCGCGAGAACTGCCCGGCCATCATCGTCGTCCACAACCACCCGAGCGGCGACCCTACGCCTTCGCCCGAGGACGTGCGCGTGACCGAGGCGCTGGCCGAGGCCGGCAAGTTGCTCGACATCGACCTGCTGGACCACGTCGTCATCGGGCGTCGGGGCCACATCAGTCTGAAAGAGCGCCGGCTGGGGTTTCGCTGAGAACACAGCGCACGGAGTGACGAATGGCCCAGGAAACACCAGTCGAGGTAGTCAACCAGCCAAAAGGCTGTCTGGCGCGCCTGCGGCGGATCGTGCTGATCGTCGCCATCGTCTACGTCATGGCCGGTCTGGTGACCGCGCTGAGCTTCTCCTTCTTCGCGGGTGGCGGGCTGGGACCGCG
>JACPQP010000267.1 GCA_016190465.1 Chloroflexota bacterium | reverse complement strand
GGGGGAAGGGGAGCGGCACGGAGGCACGGCCCAACCCCCTCTCCCAGTATTGGGAGAGGGGGCAGGGGGTGAGGGCCTGTCAGGGGATCACGGACGATCCTGCCCACTCCTGAGGACCTCACCCCCTACCCCCTCTCCGACGCGGAGAGGGGGAGCCGCCACCCCCCTTCCCGCGTCGGGAAGGGGCAGGACTACCGCCGGGGCAATCGGCGCACGGGGTTGCGCAGCAGACCGATCTTCTCGACCTCGATCTCGACGACGTCTCCGTCGGCGAGCGCGTGCCGCCGCTCGACGATGACTCCGGTGCCGGTGCAGACGACCGTGCCGTCGGGCACCGGGTTGTCGAGTGTCAGGTAATGGACGAGCTGGTCGAACGACCGGCCGATCCGCGAGGTGTTGACCTCGCCCTCGAAGATGATCGCGTCGCTTCGCCAGATCCGGCAGCGCAGCAGCAGGTTGTTGGGGTCGCCGATCTCATCAGGCGTGACGACGACCGGCCCGAGCGCCGCGCACCCCTGGTAGATCTTGCTCTGAGGCAGGTAGAGTGGGTTCTCGCGCTCGATGTCCCAGGCGGAGACATCGTTGGCAATGGTGAAGCCGACAATCTCGCCGGTGGAGGCGAGGACGAACGCCAGCTCCGGCTCCGGCGCGGTGAAGGTCGAGTCCGACCGCACCCCGATGGGCTCGTCGGGACCGACGCAGCGGGCGGCGGTGGCCTTGAAGAAGACCTCCGGGCGCGGCGCGGAGTACACGTAGTCGTAGATGCCTCGAGCGGTGGAGGCCGTGTCCTCGTCGCGAAACTCGGCGCTGCGCCGGTAGGTGACGCCGCAGCCCCAGACCTCGGGCGGCGAGATCGGGATGGTCAGTTGGAGGCGCGGGTTGGGAGCCATGCCGCCGGCGAGGTCCGGCAGACGGTAGGTGTAGCCACCGGCGGCGCGCCGGCCCTCGGCCACGACGTCGGCCAGCGGCCGGCGCTGGCGGGCGGCGAGCGCGACGTACTCGTGCGTCTGCCGGGCGTCGGGGCAGGCGATGTCGACGACGCGGTCGCCCTCGATGAGCGCGGCATGGATGGCGGCCGTTCCTGAGCCGAAACTGGGGAAGGCAAGCTGGGTGAGGCGCATCGCGGTGGTCCCTCCTGACCTCTTGGTTGAGACGACGTTCCGAGGCACTCGCCGTTCATCAGCATCAGCAGTCACTGCCACCTTACACCAGCCGCTCGCGGCAGTCAAACCCCAAACGGGGCGCCGGGGGGCTGTCAAGGGATTCGGGGAGCGGATTGAACGGATTGCCGACACGGCGACAGGGCGAACGGGCGACGGGGCGGCGCGGGGAGGAGGGACACGGCGACCCCTGACCTTCCCCGCGTTCCCACCCCCTTGGGGCTAATGTCACAAATGTCACTAACGTCACTAATGTCACAAGTGGTCCCCCCCGAGCTCAGTGCCTGGGGGACGGCTGCGGGGTGTGAGACCCCGCGCGGTGGGGATATGAGAAGGGGGGCTGGGGCATGAACAGTCCGGTCCCCCCGCCTCGCGGAGTACTGAGGACTGAGGACTGAGGACTCAGTAGGTCCGGGGAGGACTCAGCACTCAGTCCCTCATGCTAGAATACGGACCGACGGCAGAGGGTGCGCCAGCATTGGGATGGCCTCCCAGAGGCGGGGCGAGCCAGACGAGGGCGGACGCGACAGGCCGTCGAGCCCGCGCGGAGGTGGGCAATGAGCGAAGCGACACTGGGCAGCCCGCCGGACACTGCTTTCGGTTCGGCCAGTGCGCCTCCCGCGACTTTGCACGGTCGCCTCCGCTTTCCCCTCCCCCAAACCATCCGAGGTATCCTGGTTCTGCTCCTGGCCGTGGTCTTCATCCCCCTGGGTCTGGTCCAGACCAGTGTCTATTACAACCGGGCCCGCACACAGCGAGCCCAGGCGGAGCAGACCGAACGCGAGGTGGCGCGGGCGGTGGCAATGACGTTCGACGCCTTCGTGCAGGACATCCTCCACGCCGAGCTGACGGTCGGCATGGCCCTCACCTCGTACCCGCCGCCGCTGCCCGATCAGGTAGACCGACTCGTCGTCGCTGCCGGGGGGCAGTATTCAGCGCTGCGCAGCCTGAGCTGGGTCGACGCCCGGGGCCACGTCCTCGCCGCCAGCCTGCCCGCGGACATGGGCGGCGATGTTTCCGGCACCCCGTACTTGCAGGAGGTGGTCCAGGGAAGAGAATGGC
>JACPQP010000259.1 GCA_016190465.1 Chloroflexota bacterium | reverse complement strand
GTGGTCGAGGTGTCGCTGGGCGTCGCCGTCGCGGTCGGCGTCTCCGTGGGCGTGTCCGATGGGGTGGCGGTCGGCTCGGTCGTGTCGGTGGGCGTCGGTGTCTCGGTCGGCGTGCCGGTCGCGGTGGGCGTGGCCGTCGTGGCGGAGGTTGGCGTCGGAGTCGGGGTGAACGGACAGGGCAGTTGGAAATACTCCTCGGTGCCGAGGATCGTCGCGATGACCATCTCGTAGGTCGTTCCGCCGGCAAGCGCGCTCGCGTAATAGCTTTGGGCGCTGGGATCGGCCGCCCGGCCCAGGAATCGAAGATACCAATCGTTGACCAGCAGGTATCGACGCTCGGCACTGTCGACAACGACGGTGGCGACGGCCGTTCTCGTCCATCCGCTGCTCAGTAGTCCGAGAAGGGTCGCACTTTCACTGGACGACGGCTGGCGGCCGAGCAGGTCGACGTAAAGCGCGTCGACAAACGCCGTGTTGGTGCCGCCGGCCCGCTGGTAGTATTCGTCGCTGGCGGTGGTGAGGATGACCAGATCCCGGTAAGTGAGCGATCCGCTGGTCAGAGCCGAGACGAAGTAGCCCGTTTCGCTCGGACTCGGAGCGCGGCGCAGAAAAGCCTGATATTCCCGGGCGACGGTTGCGCTCCACCCTTCGGACGACGTCGCGATCGCGAACGCGACCTCGGTCCGAGACATGCCTGAGTTCAGGGCGGCGGTGAAATACGATTGGCTGGTAGGGTCGATCGCGCGTCCCAGCAAGTGGGGGAACACCCGCTCCAGGAAACAATCGTTGCCGGTCGTCGCGATGGCCGGCGTGGACGACAGCACGAGGCTCAACACGAGCGCCACCACCGGCGCGAATAGCGCGGTCCCTCGCCACTGACGAAACATCTTCCCACTGCCCTCCTGCCCTTCGCGGGCGCTTGCTTTCCTGCATTCGACGTCGGCGAAGCGGTCGCCCCAGCCATCGGGCTACCGACCGCGAGCGCCAGGGACTCTGTCCGGAGCGGGCTACCGCGCAGGGAGCCGGCTCGCAGATTCGAGGGAGAGTATAGCACAAATGGAGGGGCCTGAATGTAGGGCAGGTCACAGGGGGTCACAGAGGAAGGTTTCTACCCCCCATCCCCCGACCCCTTCTCCCACCTGACGGGAGAGGAGGGGAGCCTGCCTCCCCTGTCCCGCGGAGCTGGGAGAGGGGACCGGGGGTGAGGGCGGTAGCTCTTGCCTCGTGCCCCTTCTCCCACCTGACGGGAGAGAAGGGGAGCCATCGCCCCTCTCCCGCGAAGCGACCGAAGAGAGTGCCCGGTCGAACGACCCCTCGGCGCGCTCGACGTCGTACCAGTAGATGGACCAGCGGTTCCCGCGCGTGCCGGCGTTCGTGGCCCGGGCGTCGCGCTCATCCGAGGCGGGTCCGGCCGTTCGGACCGAGCTGTCGCCGTAGCTGACGTGCGCGAGCCCAAACCGCTCGGCCGAAGGGACGGGCGCCAGCGGGGAGATCGCGACGGCTCGCGGACGGTCGGCCTGGCTGGCGCTGGGGGCGCGCGTGCTGAGAGACAGAAGGAGGAAGATCAGCCCCGCGCCGTGGGTGTCGGCGTGCACGTCGGCGCACACGGCGTCGGCGTGGGTGTGGGGGTCGCTGGCAGGACCGGGAGCACTGCCTCCTCAACCGTGTCCAGAGTGCTGAAAGCGGTACCCATTCCCCCGATGGCAAAGATCCTTCCGTCGTTCGTCGCGGCCGCGGCCAGGCCGAACCGGGCCGTCGGCATGCTCTCCCGAATGGTCCAGGCGTCCGTCGCCGGGTCGTACTCTTCGACTATGGAGTTCAGGTAGCCCCCGATGGCGTAGATCCGCCCGTTACTGGCCGCCACCACAGCCAGACCCCACCGCCCGATGAGCATGCTCGCCCGGGTGGTCCAGGTGTTGGTCGCGGGATCGTACTCCTCCACCGTCGCGAGTGTGCTGCCGTTGTAGCCCCCGATGGCGTAGATCCGCCCGTTGCTCGCCGCGGCCGCGCCCAGGTACCGTCGCGCAGTGGGCATGCTCGCCCAGAAACGGCGCCAATCGCTTCGAGCAGAGTCGATCGCTCGCCTCCCAGACCTCCCGCAACGCCTCTCCCGCGGGCGAGGCGTACGCTCGCGGCCGTCCGCGGCCCGTCCGAACGACCTTCGGCGGATTACCTAACAGCCGGACCGCCGACTTCCGATGGTGGCTGGTCGTCTTGCAGAACTCGTCCAGGATCACCCCCTTCTCGCGCTTGCCTGCCGCCAGGTACCGCGGGCTCACCGCCCGGGCGTATTCGAGGATCGCATCTCGGGTCACGTCGCCTCCCAGGTTCGGTAACACACCTTTTGAGGCAACTGTACCCCGCTCGGTAACACCCATTATGAGTCGGATCGGGGCATTGCTGTTCCAGCGGAATGGCTATAGAATCAACTGGCTGGCGGACTCCGAAACGCAGGGGCAGGGAAGACCCTATTCCTGGAAAGGCATCGATGCGAGGAAGCACCACGATCTACCTGGCAAGCGATCTCACCCAGAAGCGACGGACGATTCTCGATCAGGCGCGTGCCGGGGGGGCGCGCCTGCGCGCTACTGACGGCTTGAGTCTCGTGCTGCTGCCCGAGGAGCGACTCGAGGCCCTCGAAACCGTTGCCCGCTGTGCGGGCAACCTCTGTGCAGTGGAACGCGCTCTGGCGAGCACTCCCGGCCGTCCCGCGCTCCAGGAGTACGGCGAATGGACCTGGTTGCGGGTGTTTGACGTCGACGACCTTCAGGGGTTCGTCAGCGATATGCGTGACGCGCTGATGATCGCCAGTCGTGAGCAATCGACTCTACACATGCTCAGGTGTTGAATACAGGCTTAGCCGCGCGAGGGTGACTGCGACCGTCGACGCGCCTCGAAGCGTTGTCGTTCGCGCTCCACTTCACTGGGGGACTTGCGACGCGCCACGAATTTCTGCGGGCGGCTGGCGACGTGCTCAAGGCCGGGGATCTTGAGTCGCTTCCGCCGTTCCTCTGGCGAGGGCAGAGGGGACATCCGTTCAGCCTCCTTGGGAGAGATGACAGGAGAGATCGCCGCAGTTGAGACCACTGGTACCGGTGAGATACAATGCAGAGGTCGTGCCAACATGAACTCAACCGACCCAATCAGCGGTTGATAATCACACTGCTCGCCAGAGACCAATCGAAGATCGACTGAAGATCGACCGAAGACCAACCGAAGATCAGTTGGCGAACGAGCCACAGCGCCGTGATGACGGTAGGCGATACGGTCCGAAAGCGGCCCCCGGAAACTACCGGATTGGTACGCCACGTGGAGAAGTCGGGGGGAGCGACTCGAGTCGAGTCACTTGGGACCGAAGAGCCCGGCCGGCGCACCAACGACGGCATCCTCGCCGTCGATGACGCATGCCATCCCAAAACCGGCCCCGGTTTCCTCTGACTCTCTCATCCTACCATGCTCCCAGGAGCGCGTCAATACCGTGAGCTCGCTCTGCTCGCTCTATACTATACTCCAATGCGCTCTTAGCGGAACGTCTGCCTGGACGAAGTAGTCGTCAGGAGCGCCGGGCAGCCATCGGACAGCCTTCGACTGATGGCTGACTGCTGGTGACGGATGGCTACGGACCGAGCCGTCCGAACCGACGTTCCGGAAGCGTGTGCAACCTGCCCACCTTGCACCGGGTGGACAAACTGCCCGCGCTCCCTGGACATAAGTAGGTCTCGGAAAGTTCACCTGCGTCTCGGGAAGGTCCAGGAAGGGCGGAGCCCGTCCTGGCGGGGTTTGGGGTGTCCCCCACACCATCGTCACCTTCCTGATACCGACCGTGTCTCGGGAAGGTCCAGGAAGGGCGGAGCCCGTC
>JACPQP010000257.1 GCA_016190465.1 Chloroflexota bacterium | reverse complement strand
TCCCCCCGTCGCCAACCGCCCCGTCGCCGACCCCGCCGGCCCCCACGCCCACGGCGCCCCGCCCGACCGCCACGCCGGCGAGCAGCGGCGAGGTCCGGTTTGTGGTCGTGGAGGGGACCGAGGCGCGCTTCCGGGTGCGCGAGCAACTGGCGGGCGTCAGCCTGCCCAGCGACGCCGTCGGCACCACGCGGGCCGTCGAAGGCGGCGCGCTCCTGCGGCCGGGGAGCATCCTCGACGCCGAGCGCTCCAGGATCACGGTCGACCTGCGGACCCTCAAGAGCGACGAGGGGCGGCGCGACAACTTCCTCCAGCGGAGCGTCCTGGAGACCAGCCAGCACCCCACCGCCGTGTTCGTCGCCCGCGAGGTGAAGGACCTGCCGTGGCCGCTCCCGGCCTCGGGCAAGGTGTCGTTTCAGATCATCGGCGACACGACGATCCACGGCGTGACCCGACCCCTCACCTGGGCGGTCGAGGCGACCGTCCAGGGCGATGAGGTCGCCGGACGGGCGACCACCCGCTTCAAGTTCGCCGACTTCGGGCTACCGATCCCGCGGGTCCCGATGGTGCTGAGCATCGAAGACGACATCCGGCTGGAGATCGACTTCCAGGCCCGAAAAGCCCAGGCGTAGGAACCCGAGCCACCGGTTGCGCGTTCGGCAGATCATGATCCTCTGCCAGGTGGCCCGCTGTCTGCTGGTCCTGTTGCTCGAGGCGATCATCAACGTGGCCGTGCCGACGCTCCTCCAGACGGCCGTCCCGGACGAGCTGCGGGGCCGCGTGTTCAGCGTCCAGAACGTGGTGTTCACCGTCCTCTTCATCGCCGGCATGGGGCTGGCCGGCGCCGCAGCCGAGGTCCTGCCGGTGCAAACCATCATGTCGGCCGGCGGCGTCATCGCCGCGCTCGGCGGGCTGGCCGGCCTGCGGCTGCTCGCCGAGCCGGCTAGGGCCCAGCCGGTGGCCGAGGTAGGCGGCTGATGGGCCGAGGAGCCAACGAGAGCAGGAAGCAGAGGCATTGAGCCAGGGACGGGCCTCTCCCTCCTGCCCCCCTCCCCGTGACGGGGAGGAGACCTAACCCCCCAGCCCCCTTCCCGCGTCGTCCCCCCTCTCCGCGTCGACACCACCGCCGACTACGCGCCCCCGTTCGCGGAGATCGTGGCCTTCGTCCGCGTGGCAGCAACCAGCTAAATGATCCGGCGCGAGCTGTGCTGCACGGTCGGATGCTCATTAGCTAGGTGAAGAGGGGGCGACACGGCGACGCAGGGAGGAGAGACGCGGGGAGCGTCCGGAGTGGTCGCCGCGTCTCCGTGTCCCCCCGTCGCCCCGTCACCCCCTCGCCCAGTATTGGGAGAGGGGGCAGGGGGTGAGGGCCATCGCCCCGTCCCTCGTCGGGGAGGCGCGATCAGGCGATCTCGCGAGGATCCGCGGAAGCCAGGATGGGAAACAGCTCGCCGGCGATTGGCTGGCCGACCGATAGGCTCAGCGGGTCGGTGGTGACGTGCTTCTTCCCGCTGAAGGTGATGCCCTCCGGCATATAGTTGATGATGAAGCCCAGGCGCGGCAGGGCCGTCCGGTTGGGGCTGGCGTAGTGGAGCGTGAGGCAGTTGTGGAAGGTGCAGCTCCCCGCTTTGAGCTCGAACGTGACCGGCCGCACCTGGTCGCGTTTGTCCTCGGGGATCAGGAGCCGCACGCCCTCGAGGGTGTCGGTGACGTCGACCGGGAGAGTGCCGAACGCGAGGCGTCCCCAGCAATGCGAGCCGGGGATGAACGACATGCACCCCATCTCGACCGTGACGTCGACCAGCGCGATCCAGCAGGTGAGCGGGCCAGACTCGATCATGGGCCAGAGGGTGAGGTCCTGGTGCCACGACGACGGTCGGTTGCCCGGCATCTTGACGATCAACTGGTCGTGCCAGAGGCGGACGCGCGGGCTCTGGCTCAACTGGCGAGCGATCTCGGCCAGCTTCCGGTTGGAGACGTGCCGGCGCACGGCCGGATGAGTCGTCCACACGTTGACGTGCTGGGTGTACTGCTCGCCGACGCGGTAGGTGTAGTTGAGCCCAGGCTGGTCGGTGGCCTCAGCCAGGGCGGCGCGGAAGTCGCTCAGCTCGGTTGGGGTGAGCGCATCGTCGACCTGGATGATGCCGTTTGCCTGGTAAGCCTGGATCTGTGCCTGGGTGATGGGTTCCAGTGATACTGCCATAGTATCCCTCCTGCGTTTGTGCCCACCACGCGCGGCCCTCACCCCCTGCCCCTCTCCCAATACTGGGCGAGAGGGGGAGGCCCTCACCCCCTCCCCCCTCTCCCGCGGGAAGAGGGGGGCCGGCGTCGGTGGCGGCCGATCTTTCGGTCACTTATCAGCATACCAGGCGGGGGGCGATTGCTCAAGGTTTTTGCTCCCTCTTGACTGCCGAGCATCGCGTGCTATACTTGTCCCACTTCACCTAGGACAAGTAGGGGATGGAGCTACGCCTCGCGGGGAATGGGCCGATCTATCAGCAGATCGTCGAGCAGGTTCGGCTGGCCGTCGCCACGGGTCGCCTGGCGCCGGGGGCGCGCCTGCCCACGGTCCGTGCGCTCGCCGCCGAGCTGGGCGTCAACGCCAACACGGTCTCGCGCGCCTATCTCGAGCTGGAGCAGGCGGGGGTCCTGGTCAACCGGCCGGGCCGCGGCAGCTTCGTCGCGCCGAACGGTCAACTGACCGGGGAGCGGAAGGCTCGCTTGCAGGCTGTTCTCGGAAGGTGTGTCCTGGAGGCGCTCAGCCTCGGCTACTCGGCCGCGGAGATCGAAGCGGCGTTCGGACTTGGCATGGCACGCTGGCGCCAGGATGCCCTCATGGAGGACGGGGCGACGGGGCGAGGGGGCGACGCTCTCCGTGAGGGGAAGAGGGGAAAAGGGGAAGAGGGGAAACCGGAGCTTCGCCCTTTCCCCTTTGACCCTTTTCCCCCCACGAAGAGCGTCGCCCCCTCGCCGGCCGGCGGCCTGCGCCTGGCGGGCAGCCACGACCTGGTACTGGACCTGCTGGCGGCCCGGCTTGCTCGCGAGTCACCCGCGATTCGGCTCGAAGTGACGACCGGTGGCAGCCTGGCGGGGTTGATCGCCCTGGCACGATCTGAGGCGCACCTGGCCGGCTGCCATCTGCTCGACGCGGACACCGGTGAGTACAACCTGCCCTTCATCCGACGGCTGCTCCCCGGGCGCAGCGTCGTCGTGGTTCAACTGGCCGCTCGCCAGCAAGGGCTCATCGTCCCTCGGGGGAACCCACGAGCGCTGACGGGGCTCGCCGACCTCAGCCGCCCCGACATCGTCTTCGTCAACCGCCAGGCTGGCTCGGGGACACGACTGCTGCTCGACTACCAGCTCGCGCGGGCTGGCCTGGGCCACGAGTCGGTTCGGGGGTACGAGCGCGAGGAAGGCACCCACCTGCGTGTGGCCGCGGCGGTGGCCGAGGGCGAGGCCGACGCGGGTCTTGGCATCCTTGCCGCGGCTCGGGCCTTTGAGCTGGATTTCCTCCCGCTCTGGCAGGAACGATACGACCTGGTCATCCCCCGGGAGCACCGCTGGTCGCCGTCGATCGTGCGTCTGCTGGACACGCTGCGCGACCCGGACTTCCGCGGCGTGGTCCAGGAGTTGGGGGGCTACGCCGTCGGCGCGATGGGGGAGGAGGTTTCCTGATGGTCAAGGGGTCTGGGCGCTGGGCGCCACTCACCGGGATGGTCGCGTTGCTCATCTCTCTGGCACTGATGGTCGGGTGCGGGCTGGGCGCGCCGGGCGGCGAGACGCGGGCCGCGCCCTCAAAACCGGCGAATCCAGACCTGATCCTCGCCACCACGACCAGCACCCAGGATAGCGGCCTCCTGGACATCCTGATCCCGATGTTCGAGCAGAAGACGGGATACCAGGTGAAGCCGATCGCCGTTGGCACGGGCCAGGCGCTGGCGATGGGCGAACGGGGCGAGGCCGACGTGTTGCTGGTCCACGCCCCGGACGCCGAGAAGAGCGTGGTGGAGAAGGGCGCCGCGATCAACCGGACGCTGGTGATGCACAACGACTTCCTCCTGGTCGGCCCGCCGAACGACCCCGCCGAAGTCAAGGGTGCCAGGACGGTCGTGGAGGCGCTGCACCGGATCGTAGTCGCCCGGGCGGTCTTTGTCTCGCGGGGTGACGACTCCGGCACCCACAAGATGGAGCTTTCCCTCTGGAAAGCGGCCGGTGTGCGGCCCGAGGGGGGCTGGTACCAGCAATCCGGCTCCGGTATGGGGCAGACGTTGAGTATCGCCTCGGAGAAGAACGGCTACACCCTCACCGACCGGGCTACCTACCTGGCGGTCAAGAAGAACCTGCGCCTGGAGATTGTCCTGGAGGGGGACGGCCCGCTCCTCAACGTCTACCACGTGATGCAGGTGAACCCCGCGAAGTTCAGCAAGGTCAACGCCGCGGGCGCCCGGGCCTTCCTGGAGTTCGTGGTAGCCAGGGAGACCCAGGAGGTGATCGGGAAGTTCGGCGTGGACAAGTACGGCCAGGCCCTGTTCTGCCCCGACGCGGCGAAGAGCGAGGCGGAGGTCCTGGCCAGCAACTCCTGCTCGCTGCCGTGAGCCAGAGATGGATCTGATCTGGCGGGGTCTGCTGAAGGCGGTGGAACTGGTGGTATCGGGCGACCCGGAGGTGTGGCGGATTACGTTCCTCACCCTCCGGGTCTCCGGCACCGCGACCCTCATCAGTGTGCTCCTCGGCGTCCCGGCCGGTGTCCTGCTGGCGCTCGGTCGGTTCCCGGGACGGCGTTTGCTCGTCAGTCTGGTCAACACGGGCATGGGACTGCCGCCGGTCGTGGTGGGCCTCTGGGTCAGCATCCTGCTCTGGCGCTACGGCCCACTGGGCTTTCTGGGCCTGATGTACACTCCCACCGCGATGGTTGTGGCCCAGTGCGCGATCGCGATGCCGCTCGTCACGGGGTTCACGCTGGCCGGCATCCAGCAGCTCAACCCCAAGCTGCGGCTCCAGATCCTGGCGCTCGGCGCCTCGCACGGGCAGCTCTACTGGCTATTGATTCGGGAGGCACGGCTCTCCATTCTCGCCGCCATCATGGCGGGGTTTGGGGGCGTGGTCTCGGAGGTCGGGGCGTCGATGATGGTGGGAGGGACTGTGCGGGGCCAGACCCGGGTTCTGACGACCGCCACCGTGATGGAGGTAAGCCGGGGGAATCTCGACGTCGCCCTGGCGCTCAGCGTTCTGCTGCTGGCGCTCGCCTGGGGGGTGACCTATGCGCTGACCTCTCTGCAACAGCGAGGACGGCAGGCGTGAGCGCATTGCTCGAAGTGGAAGCACTGCGACTCGAGCGCGGTGGCCGGGTGGTGGTGGACGTGCCGGCACTGGCGATTCAGGAGGGCGAGGTGCTGGCCATCATCGGCCCCAACGGGGCAGGCAAGAGCAGCCTGCTGCACGCGCTGGCCCTGCTGGAGCCGGCCGAGTTTGGGGTGTATCGGTGGGACGGTCGCCCGGTCCGGCTTCCGGGCGAAGCGCTGGCCCTGCGTCGGCAGATGGCCGTGGTGTTCCAGGAGTCGCTGCTGTTGGACACCAGCGTCTACGAGAACGTGGCGCTGGGGCTCCGGCTGCGGGGGCAACGGGGCGACGCTCTCCGTGAGGGGAAGAGGGGAAAAGGGGAAGAGGGGAAACCGGAGCTTCGCCCTTTTCCCTTTGACCCTTTTCCCCCCACGGAGAGGGTCGCCCCGTCGCAACCCGACCCCCAACCCCCAACCCCCGAACACCGGGTCCTGGAGGCGCTGGGGCGATTGCAGGTCGCCCACCTGGCCGATCGACCGGCCCGCCAGCTCTCCGGCGGGGAGGCCCAGCGCGTGAGTCTGGCTCGGGCGCTCGCGATCGGGCCGCGGTTGTTGTACCTGGACGAGCCTTTCGCCTCCCTCGACGTGCTGGCCCGATTGGCGCTGCTGCGAGACCTGCGGGGGCTGCTGCGCGGCGCAGGCATCAGCACCCTCTTCGTCACCCACGACTTCACCCAGATCTCGCCGCTGGCTGACCGGGTGGCGGTGATGCTGGATGGCAAAATCGTCCAGATCGGCACGCCGTCCGCGGTGTTTCGGGAGCCGGCCACGCCGGCGGTGGGGGAGCTCGTGCAGGTGGCGCGTGACCTGGTGCGGACGCTGCAAACCGATGGCGCCTCCATCATTCGCTTCCCCGCCGGTTCGCCAGGGTGCGGGGCGTGAGGTCGAACCGGGTCTCGTGGCCGTGGAGGAAGCGGTCGAGCTCGTCGACCATCAGGGCGAAGCCGCGGGGGTTGCCCGCCGCGGTGACGCCGGCGATGTGGGGCGAGAGGAAGACGTTGGGGAGCTGCCCGATCGGGTGACCGGCCGGGATCGGCTCCGGATCGAACACGTCGAAGGCCCCGGTGATGTCGCCCCGCCCCAGCCGCTCGGTCAGCGCGTCCGGGTCGACGATCGAGGACGTGCCGAAGATCCGGGCGGCGGTGCTCGCCATCTATGGCGAGAACGACCAGCGGATCAACCTGGGGATCCCGGAGATCGAGGCGGCCATGAGGCAGCACGGCAAGACCTTCGAGAAGATCGTCTATCCGGGCGCCGCCCACGCCTTCCACAACGACACCGGCGGCAACTGGCACGAGCCCTCGGCCACCGACGCCTGGGACAAGACCCTGGCCTGGCTGCGCAAGTACCTTGGCACCTGAGTAGTCGTCAGTCATCAGTCTACGCCCGTAACTGGGTGTTCATCGTCGGAGAAGAAGGACGCCACTCCCCAGGGCCCACCTCCCCCTTCCCCCCCTCACAGGGGTAGGTATCGGCGGGGGTGGGGTGCTCGGCGGCTGAAGCCGCGAGCTACCACGACGAAGCCCGCCTGCGCGGGCTATCGGTCGGGACAGAGTCGGCGCAGGCCGACTT
>JACPQP010000256.1 GCA_016190465.1 Chloroflexota bacterium | reverse complement strand
GAGCCCGTCCTGGCGGGGTTTGGGGTGTCCCCAAAACCATCGTACGCTTCCTGATACCTACCGTGTCTCGGGAAGGTCCAGGAAGGGCGGAGCCCGTCCTGGCGGGGTTTGGGGTGTCCCCAAAACCATCAAAAACTTTCTCATACCTACTTAGTCTACTACAGTCCACGCCGGCGGGAGGCCACGACGATGGTAGCGGAACTCGAGCACCTGATGACGGTCAGATTATGACTCCCTATGGCCTCTTCACCGCCGTCGTCTACGGCCTGCTGGGCGGGCTTGTCGCGCTGGTAGTGCAGTTGGCGTTCTACGTCTACTACCTCACCACCTATGGCCCGCCGGACGTGCGCCCGGTGATCGACTTTCCGTTCATCATCAGCGCGCCGGTCCACGCCCTCGCCGGGGTCATCTTCGGTGTGCGGACGGTGCGCGAATCGCTGTCCCGACTCACCCTGCTGCCGTTCGTCCTGGTCGTCGCCATCCTCAGCACGGTCGGCCGCCTCGAAGTCGTGCTGCTTCGGCGGAGCTTCGGGCTGATCCCTGCCGAGGCCGTGAGGGGCCAGGTGATCGCCTACCTGGTGTTCGCCCTGGTCTTCGTCCTGGCCGGAGCGTTCCTGGCGATGCGACTCACCGGCGACGTGCCGCCGGGGATGGAGGAATAGCAGCTACCCCCGCCCCACGTCGGCGCTCGCGGACTCCTGGTGGACGACACCCCATGCCGGACCGTGCT
Source organism: Chloroflexota bacterium (assembly GCA_016190465.1). GTDB lineage: Bacteria > Chloroflexota > UBA6077 > FW602-bin22 > JACPQP01 > JACPQP01. The sequence continues at coordinate 5,779 of JACPQP010000256.1, read as the reverse complement.
GGCCAGGTGCACGACCTCCTCCCCCAGCCGAATCGCCGTGAGTGGTCTCTCCCGCCTTGACAAGCGGCTCCCCGACGTGCCACCATGCGACGAGGAAGCCCGCGGGACACCAGGTGGAGACGCACGATGGCTCGGGTGATCTTCGAGCAGGTCAGCAAGTTCTTCGGCGATGTCGTGGCGCTGCGCGACCTCGACCTGGAGGTCCACGACCGCGAGTTCATCGTGCTGGTCGGCCCATCCGGCTCGGGCAAGTCGACGGCGCTTCGCCTCGTCGCCGGGCTGGAGGAGGCGACCACCGGGCGCATCTACATCGGCAACCGCGTGGTCAACGACCTCGCCCCGAAAGATCGCGACGTGGCGATGGTCTTCCAGAGCTATGCGCTCTACCCCCACATGAACGCCTACGACAACATGGCGCACCCGCTCCGTCTGCGCCGCCTGCCCCGGGGCGAAGTCGATGAACGAGTGCGCCGGACCGCCGAGATGCTGGGCATCGCCGAACTGCTCCAGCGGAAGCCCAGGGAGCTCTCCGGTGGCCAGCGCCAGCGCGTCGCCCTGGGTCGGGCCCTCGTCCGGGACCCGGCGGTGTTCCTGATGGACGAGCCGCTGTCGAACCTCGACGTCAAGCTTCGGGTCGCCACGCGGGCCGAGCTGATCCGCCTGCACGAGCGGCTGCGGACGACCACCATCTACGTCACTCACGATCAGCAGGAGGCGATGACCCTGGGGGATCGCATCGCCGTCCTGAACAATGGGATCCTCCAGCAGCTCGGCGCCCCCGAGGTGCTCTACAACCGGCCGGGCAACCTCTTTGTCGCCGGATTCATCGGCAATCCGGCGATGAGCTTCTTCGACGTGCAGATCATCGCCGAGGGCGAGGCGGTCTTCGTCGAGGGCATCGGCGTCAAACTGCAACTGCCGCCCCACGTCGCCCGCCCGATCGAGCGCCGCATTGGCGAGGAGATCGTGCTGGGCATCCGGCCCGAGCACCTGTTCGAGCCGCACGACGTCGAGCACGCGCCGCCGGACTCCACGGTCGAAGCGACAGTCGACCTGGTGGAGCCGATGGGGGCGGAGGTCTACGTGCACCTCGTCATCGCCCGGCAACACTTCACGGCCCGCCTGGGCCCCGACTGCGAGCTGCGACGCGGGCAGCGGACGACCCTGGTCGTCGACACGCGCAAGCTCCACCTCTTCGACAAGCGCACCCAGCGCTCGCTGCTGTACTGATCTCTGTTCATCTGCCGTTTCGTCCGCGGTCCGGCGCGAATCTTGCGGAGAGCCGGCAGACCCGTCCATCTGCGGGCCAGCCGATGGGGCCGACGGGCAACGGATCTGGAAAAGGGATCTGGAATACCCCGAGACCAAGACACGAGACAACGACACGAGATAGTGAAAGGAGGCGCTGTACTTATGGCGCAACCGATCCGCGAAGTGCGTGGGCGACTGGAAGAGGCGCGCGAGCCGACCATCAGCGTGTTCGAGCAGCTCAGCAACCTCCCGAGCTCGACTTACTGGTTGAGCATGGTCGGGTCAATGCTGGCGTCGCTCGGCCTGTTCCTGACCGGGCGGCGGTGGGAGAGCCTGTTCGTCGGGCTCTGGGTGCCCACCGTGTTGCTCTCGGGCCTCTTCTACAAGATGCTCCGTCCCGAGCGTGAGATTCGCTCGATGCTCCGCTAGAGACCAGCGCGTCGTCCTCCGCGCGTCGGCGTCTTCCTTCTCCGACGCCGACGCGCCTGTCTCTTCAGGAGGATTAGCCCAGGAAGAAGGCGCGAAAGGCCTCGGCATAGGGGAGGCCCTGGGCGACGCCGGCCCGCCGGCCCCAGTCGCGGACGAACTCGACGGCGCCCGGATCGGTGATCTGGCTCTTGTGCTCGAGCAAGGCGGCGACCTTGAGGTCGATGGTGGCGCTGATGTCGACCCAGGTGTCCGGCTCGGCCGGGGCGCTGAGCAGCACCGTGCCAACCTTGTGGGGCTCGAGGCCCTCGGCCAGGAGCTCCGGGAACGCCCAGCGATCGCGGGCCGACGGATAGATGGCGGCCAGCGCCGCGTCGGCCACCGCCAGGTGGTCTGGATGGTTCAGGTAGCCCTGGCCGTGCCAGCGCACCGTCGGATCGGGGCAGATGACGGTATCGGGCCGAAAGGATCGGATCGCCCGCACCAGGTCGCGCCGCAGCGCGAGCGTCGGCTCGAGCGTGCCATCCTCGTAGCCGAGAAACCAGCACTCGCGGACGCCGACCTTCAGAGCCGCCGCTCGCTGCTCCTTCTGGCGGATCCGGGCCAGCTCACGTGGGGGTAGTCGTGGGTCGTCGGTCCCCCGCGAGCTATCCGTGCACAGGACATAGCCGACAACTGCTCCCTCGCTTGTCCAGCGGGCCACCGTGCCGGCGCTGGTGAACTCGACATCGTCCGCGTGCGCGCCGATCACCAGCGCCCGCTTCACCACCAGTGCTGTCGTCATCGTGGGGAGCTATCCTCCATCGCCATCCTCGAAAGTGTCATCTTTCCACAGTCAGATTGTAACATCGCCCCGAAATCCCAACAACGGCGCGGGAGAAACGCCGGGCATGCCGGCCCCGGATGGCACCGAACGACGGCCGGATGGCACGTCCGTTGCAACCGTCAGTTACCAATCGTGGGGCAATGATCTGTGGGGCAATGATCGAGGAGGTATCCGCGGTGCACGCGCTCGCCCGCACACGCTCCCTGCTCGCCTACGTCGCCGTGGTGGTCGTCAGCGCCGCACTTGGCCTCGCCTGCTCGGCAGGGTCCGGGCCACCGCGTCAGTTCCAGCCGTCCTCGCTGGCGCCCCCGCTGGCGTCTCCGGTCAGCCAGGAGACGCCGACGGTTGCCAGCGCCCGCGCAACCCCGGTCGCCGGGGCCGCGCAGGTGGTCACGGCGAACCTCCAGGGTCGAAGCCTGTCCATCGTGAATGCCGAGACGCTCCGGCTCCAGGACACGATCGACTCCGGTACCTCGGTTCGCGGCGTCGCGATTACCCCTGATGGTCGCCATGCCTGGCTGACGGCGGTGAACGCCGGGGGAAGCAGCGTCGTCGTCGTGGATCTCGCTGCCCGTCAGCGGGCGGCAGAAGTGACGGTTGGTGCACAGCCCTGGTCGATCGTCATGCACCCATCGGCCGCGATCGCCTTCGTCTCGAACGGGGGCTCGGCGACGGTGTCCGTGGTTGATACCACCCGCCGGGTGGAGGCGGCCACCGTGAAAGTCGGGCGAGAACCCCGGGGGCTCGCGTTCACCTCGCGACGGGGGGGCGTCCTGTACGTCGCAAACTACGCGGACAACTCGGTGTCGGTCGTCGACACAATGGCGAGCCAGTTAGTCGTCTCCGTCCCGGTGGGCCAGGGCCCGGTTGCCGTGGCCGTCTCCCCCGATGGGGAGATGGTGTACGTGGCGAACGCGGGCTCCCAGAGCGTGTCGGTGATCGACGCGACCCGGAACGTGGTCACCGAGACCCTGAAGCTAAACGGTTCGCCGGCCGGGCTCGCCGCCAGTCCAGATGGCGGCCAGGTCTACGTCGCGGTCCAGGCGACCGCGCCGGGTGGCACGGGTCACGTCGTCGTCATCGATGCGGCCAGGGATCAGATCGCCGGTCACGTCGTCACGGGCGGTGCCCCGACGGCCGTCGTGTTCAATGCCGACGGCACGCGTGCCTTTGTCACGAACGCCGCGGCCAATTCCGTCGCGGTGGTCGACGTGGGGATGCGCAACGTGATCGGCACCATCGAGGTCGGCCTCGGGCCGACCGCGGTGGTTTTTGCTCGCACTGCGACTCCTCCGGCACCCGTGGCGAATCTCCCGGTGTCGCCAACTCCGCCGTAGGGAACGCGGATTGCAGGTTTCAGATTGTGTGAGGGCAGGGGACAGACATCTCCCCCCTGCCCGCCGTTCCTGAGCCAAGCCCGACGCGGGGAGGGGGGTGGCGGCTCCCCCTCTCCGCGTCGGAGAGGGGGTTGGGGGTGAGGTCACCTGCTTGCTCAACGTCACTGCTTCCTGCTCCTATTCCGACTCGGCCCGCCCCTCGATCTGGCGACCGCCAGGAAGAGTGACCGAGACGATGGTTCCCCCGGTGGGCCCGCGCTCGACGACGATGGTGCCGCCGTGGGCGTCGACGATCCGCTTGCAGAGGTAGAGGCCGATGCCGAGGCCGTCCGGGGCGATCCTGGCGACGGTTCGGCCCCGATAGAACTTCTCGAACAGGTGTGGGGCGTCTTCCGGCGCAATCCCGATGCCCTCGTCGGCCACCGTCAACTGGACGGTGGCCGCGCCGCGGACAGCGGCCACGCGGATCGTGGTGCCCGCCGGCGAATACTTGACTGCGTTGCCCAACAGGTTGGCCACCACGCGCTCGACCTGGCGACGGTCGACCCGTACGACAGCGTCGGCCGGGACCTCCATCAGGAGCTGATGGCGCATCCGGGCGCTGTCACGCACGGATGCCAGCCCCTGGTCCACGATATCCCGCAATGGCACATCCTCAATCTGAAGCAGGACCGTCCCCGCGTCGCCAAGGCGTGTGCTGGCGAGGTCGCTCAAGATGTCGGCCATCCGACTGGCGGCGCGGACGATCCCGTCGAGAAACTCCGTCCGCCAGGGGTCGGAGGGCGGCCGATCGCGCCGGAGCAGCGTCTCGGCATAACCCCGGATCAACCCGAGGGGCGCCCGCAGCTCGTGGCAGATCGTCGAGACGACGTCGTCCAGGACGAGACCGACACGGCGTTGGGTCTCGGCTTCGGCGCTCTCACCGCGCCGGGTGACGCCAGCGATGGCGGCAGCCGCCTGGGTCGCCACCCGCCGCAGCAGTTCGCGCTCGGCCGCGCCGGGCGGCGCGCTCCCGGCGGGACTGAGGACGGCGAGCGCACCGATGATGGCGCCGTCCCACTCCAGCGGCACCGCGCCAAGCGCGCCCCAGGAGCCGGCCAGCCGTTGCCACCGCGCCTCGGCCGAGACCGTGCACTGGTGCGCCAGTTCGACCAGGGACCGTCCCGGGTTGCCCGCCAGCGCCTCCTCGTCGATGCCCGTCGCCCAGAGCTGGCGTCCCTCATCCGGCCGCGACAGGACCAGGAACCCGGCGGTTGCTCCCACGAGGTTCACCGCCGCGCTGACAATTGCCCCGTAGAGCCGGGAGCGCTCGATCTGCGTCATCAGCTCCAGGCTCAACTGGTACAGCGCCGCGAGCTGCTGTGACCGGGTGAGGGAGTTGCGAGATGCGTCGGCGGAGGTGAGCAGCCGACCGGCCTGAGCCCCGAGCGCCCGCGCAAAAGCGGCTTCATCGGCAGCGAACGGGCGGCGGCGCCGCTGATGGTCAATCAGGATGAGTCCCAGCACCCGGTCGCCACCAGTCAGGGGCAAGAGGAGCGCGTCGGGCAAAGCGAGCTGGCGAAGCAAGATCGACGGTAGTCGCGGGAGCTCGTGGGGCTGCACGTAAGCGCGCTCGACGCGGGAGCCCACCACCGTGAGCGCATCCGGCCAGTCGACGAGACCGATCTGGCAGAACTCGAGCGGATGAATCACCCAGGGGTCGCCCGGTGTGCAGCGCGCCGCCGCGACGATGTGCCGACCGGACTCGTCGAGCTGGAGAACCGTGGCCCGTAGTCCAATCCCCGCGGACAGGTTGCGCACGAGCGCATCCAGGATCAGCGACGAGGACCAGGACAGCGTGTCGCTGAAACACTCCTGAGCGAACCGCGCGAACGCGGCCTGTCGCCGAAGCTGGCGACCAACAGTATGCCTGGCCGCCGTGGCGAGCGCGCCCACCAGG
>JACPQP010000261.1 GCA_016190465.1 Chloroflexota bacterium | reverse complement strand
GTTCAGGAACGCCTCATCCATCTTCAGGAACGCCATCTTCTCGCGCACCAGCCGGCGGAACTGGGTTGCCGACACCCGATCACCGTGAACGGCCTTGACCGCCGAGCGCAGGAAGTTGGCCAGGCTCACCCCCGGGATGGCCGTCGGGTACTGGAACGCGAGAAACAGCCCGCGTCGCGCCCGCTCGTGTGGTGGCAGGTTGGCGATCTCCTCGCCTTTGAAGAGGATCTCGCCCCGGGTGATGGCGTAGCTCGGGTGGCCCATCAGCGTATAGGCAAGAGTACTCTTGCCCGACCCGTTGGGCCCCATCAGCGCGTGGATCTGCCCTCGGGGGACCTCCAGGCTCACCCCGCGCAGGATCTCCTTCTCGGCGACCGTGACGTGGAGGTCCCGGATCACCAGCTCAGCCTGTGCCATACCACTCCCTGCTCTCCTGTTCTTTGCGTCCACTGCAAGGATACAACCCCGCTGGGGGTATTGTCAACCTTTTCGTTTCTAAAAGTTGACGGCTCTGGTAGCCGTCGGTATAATGGGATTGTCTGGTCTGTCGTGATCGACTGGCCCGTCGGGATCGAATGGAGGGAACGCCCGTGGCACGCGCTGGTCGCCGGTCGTCGAAGATCGCAGTGGTGGACCACCTGAAGCGGGGTGGCCCGCTGCCGGTCCAGGAGATCGCCCGAGCCCTCGGGATCACCGCCGTGGCCGTGCGCAAGCACCTGGCCGCGCTGGAAGCAGATGGGCTGGTCGAGCGTCAGGTCCAGCGTATCCCCCGGGGTCGCCCCACCTACGTCTACGAGCTGACCGCCCGGGCAAAGGACGTCTTCCCGCAGGGCTACCAGCAGTTCGCCATCGACCTGCTCGGCGAGATCGTCGATCGCGAGGGGCGCGAGAAGCTCGACTACCTGTTCCTGGCACGGGCCCAGCGCCTGGAGCAGGCCTATACGAACCGTCTGGGCGACGTGGGTGATGATCAGAAGGGGTTCATCGAGCGGCTGCGCGAGCTGGCGCGTTTCCGCGATGAGGATGGCTACATGGCCGCGCTGGAGGAGACCCCGGACGGCTTCATCCTCCGCGAGCACAACTGCCCCATCTACGAGGTCGCCCAGCGGTTCCCGCAGGCCTGCTCCTGCGAGCACGACCTCTTTCGCCGGCTGCTCAAGAGCGAGATCAAGCGGGAGACGAGCCTGCTGGAGGGCGCGCCCTCGTGCCAGTTCCACATCCCCGGCGCGACCCAGCGGCAGGCCCGCGACCCGGCGTGACAGGCCGCAGCCTCCACCAGTGGATCTTGTCAGGGGGCGCGTGGCGTGCGAAACTCGTCGGGGATTGCGACAGAGCAGGAGACGGGTGAATCCCGGTTGTCGAGAGGCGGTCCGATGAGGTTGACCATCGAGTGCGAGCGTGAAGAGGACGGGCGCTGGCTTGCCGAGGTCCTCGAGTTGCCCGGTGTCCTCGCGTACGGGAAGAGCCCGGCGGAAGCGCTCGCCAGGGCGCAGGCGCTGGCACTGCGCGTCCTGGCCGATCGGCTGGAACACGGAGAGGGCGCTGCTGACCTCGTGACTATCTCGTTCATCGCGGCATGAGTCAGTGGCGGTCAGCAAAAGCTAGGCACGTCCTCGCCGCGCTGTTGCGGACCGGCTGGGCGATCAAACGCGAAACGGGTTCGCACAGGGTGCTTTCGCACCCCAGTCGCCCCGATGTCGTGTTCGCCTTCCACGACAACGAGGAACTGGGTCCGCGGATGATGGCGCGGATCGCAAAAGCGACTGGCCTCCGACCAGAAGACCTGTAGCCCCGCCGCGCCCGTCGCCAGAGGTCCAGAGGCCCTCACCCCCTCCCCGCCGTTCCTGAGCCGGTCCCCATACGGGGAGAGGGGGTGACCGCTCCCCTTCCCCCAGGATTGGGGGCTCGAGCTCAGGAATGGCGGTTGGGAGATGAGGGCCCGAAACCGACCGGCCCCGGGGTTACAGCTCGACCACCTTGGCCACCGCCCGGTCGACGTCGCCGTAGAAGATGATGTCCAGCTTCTCGACAACGTCTTCCGGCAGGCTGGAGAACTGCGCCTTGTTGCCGATCGGGAGCAGGACGCGCAGGGCGCCGTTCTCCAGCGCGAGCTGGAGGACCTCGGTGATCGATGGGAGCGCCTTGACGTTACCCTGAATGGTGAGATCGCCGAGCACGACCGTGCCAGCCTGGACACGACGCTGGCCAATCGCCGACAGCATGGCAGCGAGGAAGGCGACTCCGCAGGGGCATTCGACTCGTCCGCCGGACAGGTCGATGGCCTCCGCGACCACGTCCTTCTACGCCAGCGCTGCCGTCAGCCCCATCCGGTCCTTGACCGATTGGAGGTAGCTCCAGGCACGATTGAGCGACTCCTTCAGGCCGTGCTCCAGACCCGCTGGCGTTCTCAGCTTCCCGGTGCCCGCGGTGAGCGTGACTTCCAGCCGATAGAGCCCCACGTGGCCTTCGTCGCCGATCGCCGCGGTGTAGATCGTGCCGGGTGGTAGGGGGTCGGGGGAGATGGCGCCCTTGCCGCCTTGTTCCGGGACGCCGACCGACCGCTCCACCCCATCCACCAGGTCGATGGAGGAGAAGCTGGTCTTGTAGAACTCAAAGGAGCCGCGCTTCTTGAGTTGCTCTTTTACCCGCCGTCGCGCTTCCAGCGCGAGCTCCAGATACTCGCGCAGCTCGTCCTTGGTGAAAGCACCGTCTGGATGGAGGATCTTGAGCAGACCGCTGACCGTCTTGCGCACCGCTGTCGCGTCGCGCCCCTCGACGTGCGAGCCGAAGCGGAAGTATCGCTCGATAGTGTCGAAGCGGTCCTCCTTCCGCAGCGCGCGGAACGCCTCGGCGAGGTAGTCCGTCACGAAGCCGTAGTGGGTCGTGAGGATATCCTTCGAGTTCTTCGGGACTTCCCAGCCCGGCAGGTAGAAGTGGAGGCGGTCGATGAGCGCGAGATCGAACTCCTTCGGCAAGGGCTGGAACAGATCGGTGCTGGCGTTCTGGACGAGCGTCTCGACGCTCTGGTTCAGGTTGCCGACAAACGCGAGCGACGCATCGGCCAGCACCTGGGTGATGCCCCGGCTGAACCGACCGTTGGCCATGTAGTCCTTCATGATCTGGACTACATCGGGGTCTTGCACCTTCATGCCGCCGACCTCGTCAAACGCCACGACGTCCCAGTGGCCCACCAGCCCCACTTGTCGGCGGGCATTGTTGTAGAAGAGGTTGGCGCTGCTCGCCTTTCCACCGGAGATCAGGATGCAGTAAGGCGACATCTCACAGAAGACGTAGCTCTTGCCCGTCCCGCGCGGTCCAAGCTCGATGAAGTTGAAGTTCTTCTCGACGAAGGGCACGAAGCGACAGAGGAGGAGCAGCTTCAGTCGGCGCTCCATCCGAGCCGGCTCCAGACCGGCACTGCGCAGCAGCACGTCCATCCACTGATCCGTGGTAAAGCCGTGGCGCCCTCCGCAGAACTCCTCGAAGTCGAAGCGGGCAAGCTGGATGGGCCGCAGCTCGGCGACGTGAAAGGGACTGCCCTTCGCCCCATCCTCGCCGTCGCCCCGGTACTCGAGGTCGACCATCGCCCAGACACCGCCCTCCAACAGGCGGTCGTACTGCCGATAGAAGCGCTCGTTGACGTGGATCCGGCTGTAGCTGAAGTTGTCCATTGCCGCCCAGTACTTCGACTCGCTGGGAACGAAGCGCACTTCAACCCGATCGATAAAGCGATGGCTGCCGCGCTGCTCGACGAGCGACTGCGCCTTATTGGCCTCATCGTGGCGGAAGTAGTTGCTCCGCAGCGTGTTCTTGACGGCCTCGATCCCGAGACGGATCTCCTCCGGATCGTCGGAAGCGCAGTAACGGCCCAATAAGTATTCGAGCACGTAGCTGGGCACGTTCTCGCCCCCCTTGATCTGGTGCAGCAAGTCCTTGCGCACCACCTTACCCGCGAAGGCCGTCGTCAGGAGTCGGTCGAGGGAATCAAGCTCTGGCATGGTCAGTCCATCCGTTGTCAGTCGATCCGAGCGTTCTTGAGCGACAAGCGGGCGAGGACAGCGCCGGTGCGCGGGTCAATCGCCCGCACTTCCAGGCTCGGACCCTGGAAGTCGGGATCGACCACCACGGGCACCGGGGTCTCGACGTCTTTCGGCAGGACAATCTCGCCCGTAGACGGGTCACGGGCATCGCAGTCTCCCGCCTGTCCCACCGTCTTTGCCTTTGGCCCGCTGCCATCATACGCTTCCAGCCGCGCGGGGAGCGAGGTAGTGAACATCGAACGCAGCGTGAGCTTCAACCCGATGACCGAGCTGGTGAAGCGGTCGCTGCGATAGGTGATCGTCACCTGCTCGCCGGCACTCGTCATCTGCGCCTTCTGCGCGCGCACGACCACCACCGGGACAATGCACTCCTGAAGGGATAACCCTTCGTGGAAGTAGCCGGCGCCACCCTGAAAAGTCTTGAAGTCCGCCGCGACCGCGAAGTCATCGACCGGCCCGAGGATGCCGACGTCCTGCGCCCGGAGGATGATCACGCCCGGCGGGGACGCCTGCGCCTGTCCCAGCAGCGAGCGCCGTTTTCTGGCGAGCCACCTGCCCGGTGGCGTGACCAGGACATCGCCCGGCAAGATCTCCGGCACCAGCATGTGGCCGTGGTCGGCCGCGAACACGAGCGTCTGGAAGCCGAGACTTGCCAGGCGGATCGCGGCGCTTTGGAGCTCGCCGATCACCTCGCTCATCACCTTGCGGGCACGAAAGAGACTGGTGGCTTCGCCGAGCTCGTCGATCCCCCGAGTCCAGACGACCAGGAAGTCGGCAACGCCAAGGCGATTCCCCAGTCGTCGCTGCGGTGTCGAGAGCAGGTCGTCGAGGTCGATGTCCACGAACCGGTCGCCGAACCGATCGGCCAGCAGCGCTTTCCGCGCGGCCAGCCCCGGCAGGGGAACGCCTCCCACAGCCGGCACCAGGTCGCCGCGGTGCTCCACCACGGTAAACGCCCCATCAGCGCCCGGCACCAACGCGGCCATCCCAAACGGCGTCGTCGTCGGGAGCACCGAAGCAACCCCTTCCACGCTCACCGCCCCCAGTTCCTGCAACGCCTTCGCCAGGTCGCACCCCATCTCGTAACGAAGGCTGTCCACCAGGAAGTAGGCGGTCTTGCGCCGCTCGGCCAGCTCGGGAGCCACATACGCATCGAAGACCCGGGTCTGTCGGCGCGCGCCGTCAGGGGGCCAACCCTCAATTTTGACCGCCATCTGGAAAGCGGACTGAGCGCGCTGGATCACGGCGCGATACCGTGTGCGGCAAACCTGAATGAGGGGCTCAACCTCCTCGTCTTGAGCGCATTGCGCGCCCGCTTGCTCGTAAAGCCGATGAGCCCGATCCAGCTTCCAGAGACCGTCTATCCCAACGGACCCAACGTACGCTTCGACCAGGGTGCGGACATTGCCGGGCAGCACCTTCGTTTCGGCCTCGGCGGCAAGCTCCAGGAACGTCAGGCAGCGCTGCGCTACCTGCCAGAGCAAGGTGCGCTCCGGGTCGCGACGCCACACCGACCGTTCTGCTGCCGTCAGCGCATTCCGCGCCGCGATGAGATCGCCGCTCTGCGCCACCTGGACGAGCGTCCGCAGACGGGCGCGCTCCTGGCTCGGGAACGTGTCGCGTGCGCCCAGCGGAGGATTCGCGCCAAGCATCGCCGGCAGACGCAGGTCGCGCTCCACCGCGCTCGCGAGCTGGAGGTAGGCCTCGCGGCCCGCGTCGGTCTCGCGCAGCCGGTCGCAGACGTCCAGCGCCCGCTGGCGGTAGGGAGCCTCGGCGTGGGGCACGGTGGCCAATGACGACGGAAGACCGCCAGGCAGGTCGAACGCCAGCTCGCTCACGAGCAGGTAGGTGGCCAATCGGTCGCGCAGCGCCGACCACGGTTTCGATGGGCCGGGCGGTAGGCCGAGCTCGGTCTGGGCCAGCCGCGCCAGCTCGGCGAGGGCGCCCGGCACGCCCCGCAATCGCTCCGCAGCGTCCGATCGACTGAGCGCTTCGACAATCGCCTCCGTTGGCGACTCGGTGCCCAGCGCCTGGCGCACCAGTGGGAAGCGGACGCCGGCCGGTAACGCATCCAGCAGCTTCAGGGTGGGCTGGCCCTCACGGAAGAGGCGAGCAATCTCGCCAGCGTGGTCTGGCAGGGCCAGTTGCGCCAGCGACAGGAGACGTTCCGCTTCCTGGGCGCCGAATGTGGCGCCGCAGCGGGCGAAGCCCTCGAATGGGTCTTGCTGTTGCTGTTCCGGAGTTGCCCCACGCGCTGCCGGCACGTAGATGAGCAGGTTTCGCCGCGCCTCGGGCGACCCACCGGCCTCGTCGAGGCGGCGATAGACGGCCTCGGCTTCCCGCCGGGCGCGTAGCCGTGAGCCCGTCGCCGAGATCGCGCCGCCATCGGGCAGATCCAGGTGATCAACGAGCACCGCGAAATCGCGGTTCGGATCGTACCAGACCACCACCCGGCGCTTGTCCAGCAGCTCAGCGATGCGTTCACGGACGTACGCCGACACCGGCCCCAGCGATGTTGGTGACCTCATCACGTCCACAGTTCTCCAAGCGGGATTGCCAGGTCAGGGAAGGGGGACGCAGAGAAGATCTCGTCACCCTTTCCTCGCGCAATGAGACGATAGTCGGCCCCGTCGAGAACGGAAGCTTCGATCCTGCGGTGCGCGGGGTCGGCGAGCCAGTAGTAGGGCACGCCGTATCTGGCGTAGAGCTTCCGCTTGGTCTGGCGGTCGCGCTTGGCGGTCGCGGGGGAGATGACTTCGATCACCAGGTCGGGCGGGCCCTTGATGTAGGCCTCCTGGATGATCTCGCGGTGCTCGTGCGATATGAACAGAACATCGGGCTGGAGCACCGTGAGATCGCTCAGCAACACGTCGGTGGGGGCCACGAACACCTCGCCAAGTCGACGTTGGGCCACGTGGCTGTCCAGGCGTGATGCGAGCCTGGTCACCACCCGCTGATGGTTGATGGCCGGGGCTGCGGTTACCTCGAGCTCCCCCTCGAACAATTCGTAGCGGTTCCGGTCCTCCGGAAGCTGAAGGTAGTCCTCGTAGGTCAGGACGACGCGCTCTGGCCGGGCCATGGGCTCCTCCCGCTGTGTCGGCTTCGGGATAACGGGCGTGTGGCACCTCATTCTAGCACTTCGCTGATCGGCCGAGGCGGGCTTTGCAATGGCAACCCACTGCTGGCTGGGCAGTTCCGGCATCAATAGCGAAGTGCAGAGGTGTTAAGCCAGCGGGTGACCTAACCCCCCAGCCCGGACCTCACCCCCTAGCCCCCTCTCCGTGTC
>JACPQP010000254.1 GCA_016190465.1 Chloroflexota bacterium | reverse complement strand
GGCGCCTTGATTCGGCGGCTGGGCAGACGGTAACCGCAGATGAACGCCGCCCTCACCCCCTACCCCTCTCCCACGGGGAGAGGGGTAGGGGGTGAGGGCGGCGTTCATCTGCGGTTGCCGCTTGCCCCGGCGCCGCCGATGGCTGATAGCTGCGTGGTAACGGCTCCCTAGCCGGTCGCGTGCGCTCCTCCGGTCACGGCCGAGAACACCCTCACTTCGTCGCCATCCTGAAGGGGTTGCTCTTCGGAGACGAGCTGGCCGTTGAGGCTGACCCGCCAGACCTCGTCGAGCGGGATGCCCAGTCGGCCCAGCGCTTCCCGGACCTTCATTGGCCCGTCGAGGTCCAGCTCGGCCTTGCCGCCCCGCTGCCTCAAGAAGCGAGGCAGATCGCCATGCGCCTTGACAGTCACCCTCACCCGTGAATGCCCTTCTCGTCAGTCGTTGCGCTCGACAACCGGCAAGGGGGCCGGACCTCACCCCCGGCCCGCCGTAGGCGCTAACGTAGGGCCTCACACGGCGGGACCGGGGGCCGACCTCACCCCCCTGCCCGCCGTTCCTGAGCGCGTCCGACGCCCGGCTCAGGAACGGCGGGGGGAGCCGCCATCCCCTCCCCGGGGTGACCTAACCCCCCCCAGCCCCCTTCCCGCGTCGGGAAGGGGGCTGGGGGGGTTAGGTCCGCGCCCGCGCCCCCAGGTGACCGTAAGTTAGCGCCTATGCCCCCGGCCGCCGTTCCTGAGCTGGATCCGTCAACGGCGAGAGGCCGGTGGCGAGGTTGGCACCCCTTCGGGCGACCAGTATAGCAGAACTGAGCCGCTCACGTGCAGTGGGCTGGCGGCCCGAACGCGACTTCCACGTGATCGCTCGGCGCATCTGTCCGCACGAGCCGACCGCCGGTCGACGGCGCTCCCAGCCAGATCATCGCCCGTAGCGCGGCTTGCCCTGGTCCCAGGGGCAGGGTCCGCGTCTCCGCTACCCGGTCGCCCGGTTCCCACGTCGAAGAGGGAACCTTCCATCCTCCTAACGGTTCACCGGTTCGAGCAATCAGGCCTCCATTGCCATCCAGCAGGTCGACGAAGAGGGTGTAGTCCTCGACCGGCGCGGAATACGCCTCCCACCAGAAGGTCGCCTGGCTGGTGCTGTCGGCCCGTTGGACCGTCAGGCCCGCCAGGTGAATCCCATCGGCGAATGCTGCGCCGCAGGCAACGGCTGGCGCTTCCGAAGGCGTAGTAAGCGGGACGGAGAGCCACGACTCCAGCGCCAGCCCCGAGGCGCTGTACCACCGTAGCGGTTCGCCCGGGCGATGGACGGGATGACCGCCGATCGCCAACCAGGTTGGCCGGCGATCGGCTACCGCCGGCACGCGCAGGTCGTATTGATCGACGACGAGCTCCCCAGCGCGCCACGTCGTCGTCGGGCGGGCACCTTCCTGAAGATCGCTGCCTCCCCGCGCCAGTAGCCCGCCGTCCTGGTCCAACACACGCACCACGAAGGTCATCTGCTCGGTCGGGATCCGGCGCGCTCGCCAGACGAGCTCGAGTCGGAGGAAGGGGGCGGTCGTCGCGGACTCCCACCGCAGTCGCCGGCCGACCAGCTCAAACGTGTCGCCGAGTGTTGCGCCCGCGTTCCGCGTCGTCGCAGGGTCCGGGTACCACCGGAGGAGGACGAGCCGGCGAGTCTCCCAGTTCTCCAGCGTCATCACGGGGCGGTAGTGTTCCTGGAACCACGGCGAACGCGCGACCTCCGGCGGGATGCTGGTATGAAACGAGACCAGCCACGGCGGGCGATCGGTCTGGAGGACCTCGTCGAGGCGGCGACCGACCACGGCCGGCGAGACCAGGCCGTGCAGATCGAGGATGGGCCCGGGGTAGGCATAGCCGAGGGCGCCGATCTCCCAGGCCGCCACCACATCTCCCGTTACACCATAACCCGTCAGCCGCTCGGCCACCAGCGGGTACAGCGCCTCTCGTCCGCCGGTCACTATTGCCAGGAAAGCAACCTGTCGGCTGAGCTGCCCCCGGCTCACCACGATGAACACCAAGCCGAGTCCGACCAAGAGCGGCCCATAGGCGTGGGCGAGGCGCCGGTGCGTAGTGACCAGCCACTCCACCAGAGACACCGCACCGGCGGCCGTCGCCACACTATAGGGCAACAGGAGTGGGAGGAAATACCACTCAAACGGCCAGGCTGGGTAGATGAACTTGTTGGTCACCAGGAACGCCGCCGTGTAGGCCCCGCTCCAGGCCAGCAGGGGACGCCCGGCCGCGTTCCGGCGGAGCTTCACCAGCAGCCCGACAAGCGCCAGTGACGTCAGCGGCAGGAACCCCCGCTCGCTCACGTCCAGGAAGTACGCGGCGAAGTAGCGCACGCTCGCCAGTTGTCCCCCCACCGGCAGGTCCCACTTCGCCAGGAGTGACTGGGGAACCGGCGAGCCAAAGTACCATCCGGCGAAGAGCAGCCAGGGCGCGACCAGCAGGACGAACACCAGGACGACCTGGCTGCCGCGCCGTAACAGGCCAGAACCGCTCCACGACCCACGAAGAGTCCCAATGGACCCTTCGTGCCTCGGCACCTGCCGTTCCTGAGTCGGTCCGTTGACGGACTCCATCAGGAACGGCGGGCAAATGGTGAGGTCGCCACCTCGGTCCCCCCTCGCTCCGGGCGAGCGCGCAAAGGACGGCCTTCCTGAGGAACGGCAGGCAGGGGGTGAGGTCGGCAACGGATGCTCCCCGAGCGCTCGCCAGATGGCCAGGGCCACGAGCACCGCGGGCACGATCAACCCATCGGGCCGGATGAGCGCCGTCATCCCGCTCG
>JACPQP010000253.1 GCA_016190465.1 Chloroflexota bacterium | reverse complement strand
GTCGTCGGCGTGCAGGTCGGCCAGGCCATCGGGCTGGCCCGCGCCGTCGCCCAACTGCGGGAGAGCGAGGAGCGCCTGGCCTTTCTGGCCCGCGCCAGCGAGGTGCTGGCCGGCTCGCTGGACGAGGAGACCACCCTTGGCAACCTGGCTCAGCTCGCCGTGCCCTACCTCGCCGAATGGTGCGTCGTCGACGTGGCGTTGGGCGATGGGTCGATCCGGCACCTGGCCATCGCCCACGCGGACCCCGCGCGGATGGAGTGGGCCCGCCGCCTCTATCAGGAGTATGCCCCCGACCCAACCGCGCCGGAGCGCATCGTGGAGGTGCTGCGCACGGGGCGGTCGGCGTTCCACCCGGACATCACCGACGATCTCCTGATGGCCCGGCCGCGCGACGCGCGGCAACTGGAGATCCTCCGCCAGGTCGGCGTGCGCTCGGCGATGGTCGTGCCGCTGGTGGCGCGGGGGCAAACGCTCGCCGCCATGTCGTTCGTGCGGACGGATCCGAACCATCGCTACCAGCCGGCCGATCTCGCGCTCGCCGAGGACCTGGCCCGCCGCGCGGCACTGGCGGTGGACAACGCCCGGCTCTATCAGGAGGCCCAGGTGGCGGTCCGCGCGCGCGACGAGTTTCTCTCGGTGGCCACCCACGAGCTGAAGACACCGGTGACCAGCCTGCGCGGGTTCGCCCAGTTGATCGTCCGCCAGCTCGACCAGAAAGGTGTCCTGGATCCGGTGCGGGTCCGGCAAGCCTTGCGGGTGATCGACCAGCAATCGGCCAAGCTGGCCGCCCTGGTGTCCCAACTGCTCGACGTGTCGCGCATCGAAGCCCGCAAGCTGGAGCTCGATCGGCAGGACACGGACGTCAGGGCTCTGGTCGAGTCCGTGGTGGCGGAGGCGCGGGCGAGAACTGGCCAGCATTCCCTGGTCGTGGATGCGCCGACGGCGGTGCCAGCGCTGGTCGACTCGCTCCGGCTGGAGCAGGTCCTGACCAACCTCATCGACAACGCGATCAAGTTCAGTCCGGCGGGCGGGCAGATCGACGTCGAGGTGTCGATGCTCGACGTCGAGACGGTGCGGCTGGCGGTGCGGGATCGGGGGATCGGCATCCCGCCCGAGCGCCGGCCGCATATCTTCGATCGCTTCTACCAGGCCCACGCCGACGGTCACTTCGGCGGGATGGGGCTCGGGCTGTACATCAGCCGGCAGATCGTCCATCTCCACGGCGGTGTGCTCGTGGCGGAGTTCCCGCCCGACGGTGGCACCCGCTTCGTGGTGACGCTGCCGGTTTGTCCTATCGCTCGATCGGCAGCCCCCGGTTGATCCACTCCCTGGTACCGCCCTCCAGGTTGTAGACGTCGGCGACGCCGATAGCGGCGGCCATCTCGCAGGCGAGGGCGCTGCGCACGCCGACCGCGCAGACGAACAGGACCGGCCCGGCCGTGACGTGCTTCTGCGGCTGCTGAAGGAAGGTGTTCAGCGGGACGAGGCGGGCGCTCGGGATATGCCCCTCGGCATACTCGCCCGGCTCGCGCACGTCGACGACCTGGATGCCCTGGCCGATCAGCTCGCGGCCGCGAGCGATGTCTACCCGAACGAACGGTTCCTCCAGAGTGATGCGCTCGTTGGTCATTCCGATCTCCTCCCGAACCAATCTCCTCACTAACTCGATGAACAATCTCACGCATGCACCAGTGTAAGGCGGGCGGCGCCCACACGTCAAGGCTTGGGGGCGATCTAGCCGCACTCGGGGCAGCCCTCACCCCCTGCCCCTCTCCCACCAGAGGAAAGCTCACAGAGGTAGGTATCAGCGGGGAGGGTGCTCGGCGACTAAAGTCGCGAGCTACCTTTACGAAGCCCGCCTGCGCGGGCTACTGAAGGCGGCGCAGGCCGACTTCGTAACGGTAGCCCGCGACCTTAGTCGCAGGGCTACTCCACCACGATACCTACCCTTGTGAGTCTCCCAATCCTGGGAGAGGGGGTTGGGCCGCGCACCGGTGATGTATACTGCCTGTACATCACCGGGAGGTATGGCGACGTGGCAACCCTGACGAAGAAGCCAATCCAGATCTACCTGCGTTCGGAGCAGCTCGAAGCGCTACGATCGCTGGCCGGGCGGCGCAACGTGAGCGTCGCGGCGCTGATTCGCCAGGCTGTCGACCGGCTGCTAGTCGATGTGCCGGCAGACGAAGACTCTTTGCGGGATATCATCGGCCTATTCGATTCCGGCCTCGGTGATCTCGCCGCGAAGCACGACGAGTATCTGGCAAGGTCGATCCGCGAGGAAAGCGCGTAGTGGCGCGCGAGGTTTTCGTCGACGCCGGGGCCTGGATTGCGCTCAGCGACGCTGGCGACCAGTATCATGGGGCTGCGGTTGAGGCCTACCATGACCTATCGCGACACTCCCCGACGTTTGTCACGACCAACCTCGTGATCGCCGAAGCCTACGTGCTGATTCGTCGAGCCGCCGGGCATCCAGCGGCGATGCGCTTTCTCCGCGCGCTTCGCCAGAGCAGCCGTCTCTTGCGGATCTACTCCGACGCCGCTCTGGAGCAGGAAGCCGAAGAGGTGCTGGCACGCTATGCTGACCAGGACATCAGCTTCGTCGATGCGGTTAGCTTCGTGGTGATGCGGGAGCGAGGCATCACGGACGCCTTCGCCTTCGATCGCCATTTCCTCGCGGCCGGCTTCGTCCTCCAACCGGCCCCTCCCTGACCCTCCTAAGTAGGTATCAGAAAGTTTTTGATGGTTTTGGGGACACCCCAAACCCCGCCAGGACGGGCTCCGCCCTTCCTGGACCTTCCCGAGACACGGTAGGTATCAGGAAGCGTACGATGGTTTTGGGGACACCCCAAACCCCGCCAGGACGGGCTC
>JACPQP010000251.1 GCA_016190465.1 Chloroflexota bacterium | reverse complement strand
GGGAAGGGGGGAGAGGTCCGCTGCCCAGTTCAGGTACACTTGGGTGCACAGGGAGGCGCTCGCGTGACAGTTGAAACGTCGAAGTTGACAGAACTTGTGGGGTTGCGGCCGGTGCCCGCAAAGATCCGGCCGATCCCATTGCTCCGGCGACTCGCAGCCTTGCTCCTCGTGCTGGCGGTGAGCATTGCTGTCGGCTATCTCGGCTACCAGCGTCTCACGCCGGCGGCGGCGCCGGCGCTGAACACCGTCCCGACCCGAACCGGCACGATCGCGGCGACCGTGAGCGCGAACGGCACGCTCGTCGCCACTCGGCAGGCCAAACTGACGTTTGGCGCCTCTGCACCGCTGGCGGAGCTCACGGTGAATCTGGGTGATCGCGTCAAGGCCGGACAGGCGCTCGGGCGACTGGACAGCGCGCAACTCCAGAGCAGGCTTGCCCAGGCGCAATCCAGCCTGCGCGTCAGCAAGGTCAAGCTCGAACAGCTCGTCGCCGGGTCCGATGCCGACGACGTTGCCGCGGCTCAGGCCTCCTATGACAGCGCAGTGGCGAAGCTGACTGACCTGAAGAAGGGTCCGAGCGCCGCCGATCTCCGATCCGCCGAGAGCGCAGTCGAGACCGCGGTGGCGAACCTCCAGACGGCCAGGGCGAAGCTGGAGCAGTTGCGGGCAGGGCCGACCGAGTCGGACCTCCGGGCGGCCGAGCAAGCTGTGGCCAGCGCACAATCGGCGCTGGTGAAAGCTCAAAATGAGTACAATCGGCTGGCCAGCGGCGCGGACCCGATCGAGGTGCTGGCAGCCGAACGCGCGTTGGAGCAGGCCAGGAACAGCCTCTGGGCGACTCAGATCGACCGCGACGCGACCTGCGGTCGGGGCAAGGGGCCAAGCTGTGACTCGGCGAACGTGCGGATAGCGAACTCGGAGACCGCGGTGACCCAGGCGGCCGAGAAGCTTGCCCAGGTGAAGGCGGGGCCGAAGCCCGAAGACGTCGCCGCGGCGCAGCAGTCGCTGGAGAGCGCAAAGGCCGGCCTGGCCGCGGCCCAGGCCCGGCTCGATCAGGTCAAGAGCGGCGCAACCGCGGCGGACATTCAGGCGGCTCAGTCTTCGGTTCAGTCAGCGCAGGCGAGCTACGACTCGGCGCTCGCCAGGCTGAGCGATCTGAAGGCCGGGACGAAGCCGGCCGACATTCAGGCGGCCGAAGCGCAGGTCGCGAGCGCCCGCGCGGCGCTGAATCAGCGAAAGAGCGGTGCGGCGGCCGGTGACGTGGCCATCGCCGAAGAGCAGGTCAAGCAGGCGGAGCTCGCGCTGAAGCAGGCCGAGCTCGACCTGGCGAACGCGACCCTCACCGCACCATTCGACGGCGTCGTCGCGGCCATCGGTGGCAACGTCGGCGAGGCCGCCAGCGCCGCCTTCGTTGCCATCGTCGACCCAACTGCCCTACGCGTTGACGTGGCGGTTGACGAGAACGATGTCGGCAAGCTGCAAGTGGGGCAGCCGGTCAGCCTCACGTTCGAGTCGCGTCCCGATCTCCAGGTGACAGGGAAAGTCAGCGCGGTGTCGCCGCTCGGCGTCACCCAGCAGGGGGTCGTCACCTACCCGGTGGCGATCACGCTCCAGCGGACGCCGGAAAACCTGCCAGCCGGAATCACGGCCAACGCGAACGTCGTCGTCGCCCAGCGCGACGGCGTGCTGCTTGCCCTGAATCGGGCAATCCGGACGGCCGGGCGGAACCGGGTCGTGACGGTGAAGAACGGCGACCAGACGGAGGATCGCGTCGTTCAGGTCGGGCTGACCAACGACCAGTTTAGCGAGATCGTCTCGGGCTTGAGCGAGGGCGATCTGGTCGTGATCCCCACGACGACGACGCGCACGCCCAGTCCCGGTGGCCCCGGACTTGGCGGGCCGGGGCTTGGTGTCCCCGTCGGTGGGCCCCAATTCTTCGTCGGAGGCAGGCCGTGAGCGTCGTCCTGCAGACAACTCCTGACTCATCGACCACCGCCGTGACGATGCCAGTCCTTCGCCTGCGGGGCATCACCAAAGTGTACCGGATGGGCTCGGTCGACGTTCACGCGCTGCGCGGCGTCAGCCTGGATGTGTACCGGGGTGAGATGGTGGCGATCATGGGCCCATCGGGCTCCGGGAAGTCGACGCTGATGAACATCATCGGCTGCCTGGATCAGCCGACGAGCGGCTCGTACCAGTTGGACGGCGCAGAGGTAAGCCAGCTCGCGGACGACGAGCTGGCGAAGGTCCGAAACCAGCGGATCGGGTTCGTCTTCCAGAGCTTCAACCTGCTGCCGCGCCTCCCGGCACTGCGCCAGGTCGAGCTGCCTCTGATCTACGCCAGCACGAACCACCGACGGACGCGCGCCACCACCGCGCTCGAGCTGGTTGGCCTGACCGATCGGATGCATCACCGGCCGACCGAGCTATCGGGCGGCCAGCAGCAGCGGGTGGCCATCGCCCGGGCGCTGGTGAACCAGCCGAGCCTGATCCTGGCCGACGAGCCGACCGGTGCGCTGGACACCCGGACGAGCCTGGAGATCATCGGGATCTTTCAGCGGCTGAACCGGGAGCACGGCATCACCGTCGTGTTCGTCACCCACGAGCACGACATCGCCGAGCATACCCGGCGCACGATCCTGCTGCGTGACGGCCAGATTGTGGCGGACAGTCCGGTGGCCAACCCGAGGGAGGTCGAAGGATGAACATCGGCGAGAGCTTTCGCGTGGCGTTTCAAGCGCTGAGCGCAAATCGGCTGCGCTCGGCCCTGACGATGCTCGGCATCATCATCGGCGTTGGCGCGGTTATCGGCCTGACCGCGGTGGGCCGGGGCGCTCAGCTTGCGGTGACGCAGCAGATCCAGAGCATGGGGACGAACCTGCTGTTCGTGCGCCCGGGCTTCACCCAGCAGGGTGGTATCCGGTCGGCGGCGGGCTCGGCCCCAACGCTCTCCATAGAGGATGGAGAGGCCATTGCCCGCGAGATCATGGGCGTGACCGCGGTGGTTCCGGAAACCGGCAGCTTTGCTCAGGTGATCGCCCAGGGGCAGAACGTCAACACGCGGGTCACGGGGACCAACGACCAGTACCCCGACGTGCGCAATCACCGGGTCGCGGACGGCGAGTTCTTCACCCAGCAAGAGTTCGAGTCGCGTTCGTCGGTCGTGGTGCTGGGAGCGAACGTCGCCAGGACCCTGTTTGGGGACGTCTCGCCGGTTGGGCAGACGGTGAGCATCAGTCAGGGGGCACGCCGGCTGTCGTTTCGGGTGATCGGGGTGATGGCGGCCAAAGGCGGAACGGGCTTCGGCAACCAGGACGACGTCGTCTTTGTGCCGCTCACCACCCTCCAGCAACGATTGTTCCGCCAGCAAGCGCGGGGCGGGCAGCAGCTCGTCGGGACGCTGAACGTTCAGATCGCCGAGGAGAGCGAGACCGATCGAGTGGTGCAGGACATCGGCGACCTCCTGCGGAGCCGTCACCGCGTCGCTCAGGACGACTTCACGATTCAGAGCCAGGAGGATATCCTCGAGACCGCGGGCCAGGTGACCGGCATTATGACGATTCTCCTTGGCGCGATCGCCGGCATCTCGCTGCTGGTCGGCGGCATCGGGATCATGAACATCATGCTTGTCTCGGTGACCGAGCGGACGCGGGAAATCGGGATTCGGAAAGCGGTTGGCGCACGCCGCCGCGATATCCTGATGCAATTCCTCATCGAATCGTTGGTCGTCAGCGCGGTGGGGGGCCTGGTGGGGATCGTGCTCGGAGTGGGGATCGCCCAGGCCCTGGGGCAGGTCTCGCTCAACGGGCAGGCGCTTCGGACGGTGGTGACCTTCGACTCCGTGCTGCTGGCGTGCGTCGTCTCGGCGGCGATCGGCGTGTTCTTCGGCATCTACCCGGCGTCGCGGGCCGCACGACTCCATCCCATCGAGGCGCTGCGCTATGAGTAGGCTCCCGAGTGTGTTCGTCTTCCAGGTGGCGGTGGTCGCCGCATTGGGCATCGCCATCGGGGCGGGGCTCGCCGCCAGGCAAAGCCCGCAACGAAGTACTGCGCCGTCAGCCGTCGCGGCGCTGGTTCGACAACCGACGGCCGGCGGGGTGGCCGCGGCTATCGCGAGCAAAGTGAGCGCCACCGGCAGCCCAGACGGCACACCCACCACCTCTCCCCTCTCCCGCAGTGGGGGACCAGGCTCAGGAACGGCGCCGGGGGTGAGGACCGCCGTCCAGCGCTCAGTCGTCGGGACGATTGAAACGATCGGGCCGAACCGGATCGTCGTGCGGGGCGAAAGTGGGACGACCAGCGCGACCATCGGCGATTCGACGACAATCCGTAAGACCGAGGCGATCGCTCGGTCCGACCTCCCGGTCGGCGCCACCGTGCTGGTCACGGGTGCTGCGGGCGCCGATGGCGCGATCGAGGCAGCTTCGGTACAGCTGGTGTCCGCTGACGACGCGCTGTCAACCGCAGGACGGCTGGCCGGCGGGTCGGGAGGTGGCGCGGGGGCACCCTCCGGGTCGGGACGTGGACTGACTGGTGGCGCCATCGAGAAGGTGATCGAGAGTGGATTCACGGTGAAGACGGCCGGTGGGACCGTCACCGTGAAGATTGGCGCCGCCACGGTGCTCCGCCGCACGGTTGAGGCAGACATCGCCGTTCTGAAGGCCGGCGAGCGGGTGACGCTCGCCGTCGAGCCAGGGTCGGATGGGACGATGGTCGCGCGGTCGATCCAGATTGGCGAATCCGGTCTGCTCGATCCGCGCGATGCTGTCCCTGATGGAGAGTAGCAGGTCCTGCTCTCGGCCTGCTGGCATTAGAGCAGGACTGCCTGTCGCTGGATCCTGTCACCAACTCGCGACGAACGTCGAATCTCCAGCACGTCGACCTTGCGCCCCAGCGCATCCTGTAAGTCAAGAATGAGCTCGCTCAAGTCGAAAAGAGTGCGACCAGGTTCCAGATCGACCAGGAAGTCGACGTCGCTCTGCGGGCCGGCCGGCCTCACATCGGGCCACCGAGCCGAATACCCGGACGTTATGCGCCCCGTGCATGGCGGCGATCCGCAAGATCTCGTCTCGCCGCGCACGCAGGTCCTCAAGGCTCAGTCCATCCGTGGTCAGTCCATCCATCGGTCTGTCGCCAACCTGGGTCACGATTCCTCCTCGGTCTGCTCCTCTCATCTGAGCGCGTCGTGGAACAGATGGTAGCATCCAGAATAACTGGTAAGACACGAATGCATACATCTTGCCACCAACGCGGGCACCTGTCAAGAAGCGAGCCGTGGGGGGCCGTGGGGGCGACTTCGCCGCCTTCCGGGGAAATGGTGTCCACCTCCGGGTGTGCGTGCTATCATGGCCCTGGATGGGTTCGGTGGCGGCATCGCCGGCCTGACCCGAGAAGGTTCGCGGCGAGAAGGGGCGGGTGCGATGAACCAACTTGATCCTGAAGCTCATCGTGGCGAGTTTCGGGGCAGCGTGGGCTTCCTCGTGGGCGTGAACGCGGGCCTGGCCGCGGCGATCGTGGCTCTAGCGATCCGGGCGCTTTTCGGCGTGCTCTCGCCGCCGGAGATGACCGTCGACCTGGCCACCGCGTTGATGCCGGCTCCCCTGTTCGAGCTTGGTCTGAAGCTCCTCGGCTTCAACGCCAAGCCGCTGCTGGTGCTGGCGCTGGCGGCGCTGGAGGTGTTGGCCGCCGGGCTCGGCGGCTGGTTGTTCGCACACTGGCGCACCGGCGACCGCTCGGGTGCACCGCTTGGGCCCGACGTCATCCCGGTGCTGGTGGTCACGACGCTCTTCGCTGAGCTGGGTTTCCTGCCCGCCACCGGGGACGGCCTCCTTGGCGTCAATTCGGTCGACGGGCCGGTCCGGCACCTGCTAGCGGCGCTGGTGGTGAATGCGGTGTATGCGTGGGTGCTGGTCCGGACGCTGCGTGGCTACCGCTTCGAGGCCCGAACGCCGGGGGAATGGGAACGGGCCGATCAGCGGGCCCGCCGTCGTCTACTCGCTCAGGCGGCGGGCGGCGTCGCGCTGTTGCTCCTGGGAGGTGTGGCACTCCGGTCTACACCGATCAGTTTGATCGTCGGCTCCCCCGGGCAGGCGCGGCGCCGATCCGAGGACGGTCTCCCGCCGGAGGTCACCCCGACCGCGGACTTCTACACCGTGTCGAAGAACTTCTCCGACCCGGTCGTCGACGAGGCGAAGTGGCAGCTCCAGGTGGACGGCCTGGTCGAACAGCCGCTCTCGTTCACGTACGAGCAACTCGTGGCGCTGCCAGCGGTCGAGCAGCACACGACCCTCTGCTGCATCAGCAACGAGGTCGGCGGCGATCTGATCGGCAACGCCCTCTGGCGGGGCGTGCGTCTGAAGACGTTGCTGGACATGGCGAAGCCGAAGCCGGGCGTACGCAAGGTGATCTTCCACGGGGCGGACGACTACCAGGACAGCGTCCGCTGGGAGGTCGCCGACCGCGAAGCCAACCTGCTGGCCTGGGAGATGAATGGCGAACGCCTGCCGCCCGCGCACGGCTTCCCGGCTCGCCTCCTCATCCCGAACATCTACGGGATGAAGAACGTGAAATGGCTGACCCGGATCGAGCTGGTCGACTTCGACTTTCAGGGCTACTGGCAGCAGCGCGGCTGGAGCGACGAGGCGGTCGTCAAGACCACGTCGCGGATCGACGTGCCGACCCATCTGACTACGCTCCCTTCGGGCCCGATCGGCGCCCAGCGCCGCATCGATGGCCGGTTTGAGGAGTCCGTTCAACGCGCCACCATCGACCCGGGCAGCGCGCTGGCCGGGGGGATCGCCTTCGCGGGGATGCGCGGGATCACGCGGGTCGAGATCAGCATCGACGGGGGCGACACCTGGCACCCGGCGACGGTGAAGCGAGCGCTGTCGCCCTTTAGCTGGGTGCTCTGGACGGCCGAGTGGCCGGCTACAGTGGGTCGCCACTCGCTTCGCGTGCGCGCGGTCGACGGGACCGGCGAGGTACAGACATCACAGCCCGCTGACCCGCTCCCCGACGGCGCCTCGGGTCACCACGAGGTGGTCGTGCGAGTGCTGGGCAATGAGTAATGAGTAATGAGTAATGAGTGAGGAGTGAGGAGGATTACCGAGTGCCCACCATGCAGCCATCGCGCTACGCGCTGCGCACGGTTGCCGACGCGTCGCTGATCATCCGGCAGCACACGCCGCTGCTCGAGCCGGAGACCATCGACCTGGCCGACGCGCTCGGTCGCGTCCTGGCGACGGACGTGGTCGCCGATCTGGACATGCCGCCGTTCCCATCGACGTTAGTGGACGGGTACGCGGTGATCGCCAGCGATCCCCACCCGCGCCGGCGCGTGCTCACCGAGATCACGGCGGGGACCGCCGACGACCTGCTCATCCAGCTGGGGACGGCCGCGCGCATCATGACCGGCGCGCCGGTGCCAGTCGGAGCCGACGCGGTCATCATGGTCGAGCACACGCAGGAGAGCGACGGGTACGTTACGCCGCTACGCCCCGTCCGATCCGGGGACAACGTGCGTCCGGTTGGGTTGGACATGGCCCGGGGGCAGGTCGTGCTGGCCGACGGCACGGTGGTCGGTCCCACCGAGATCGGCCTGCTGGCGACGGTCGGCCAGACGCGGCTCGTCGTGCGGCGGCGCCCGGTCGTGGCCGTCCTGTCGACCGGCGACGAGCTGATCGAGCCGGACGAGCCGCTGCGCCCCGGCGCCATCCGGGACAGCAACCGCCGCGCCCTGCTTGCCAGCATCCACGAGGCCGGCGCGGTGCCGCTCTCGCTGGGCACGGCGCGGGACGACGAGGCGGTGCAGGAGGAGCGGATCCGGGCGGGACTGGCGCAGGCCGATGCGCTCGTGACCTCCGGCGGCGTCTCGGTCGGCAGCCGCGACCTGGTCAAGCCGATCCTGGAGCGGCTGGGCACCGTCCACTTCGGCCGCGTCTCGATCAAGCCGGGCAAGCCCTTCACCTTCGCCACGGTTGAGGGTCGGCTCGCCTTCGGCCTGCCGGGCTTCCCGGTCTCGTCGCTGGTCTGCTTCGAGGTGTTCGTTCGGCCGGCGCTGCTGCGGATGCAGGGGCACCCACGCCCGGACCGACCGGAGGTGCGCGTCATCCTCGACGGGCCGGTTCAGCCGAGCCCCGACCGCACCGAGTACCAGCGTGTGGTCATCACCTGGCGCGACGGGCGATTGGTGGCCCGAACGACCGGCATCCAGGTCTCCAGCCGGCTGCTCTCGATGGCCGGCGCCAATGGCCTGATCAAGATCGAGCCGGGGACCGCCGAGATCCCGGCCGGAGCGACGGTGGCGGCGCTGCTCACCGGGCCGCTGGAGACGTGGGGGTGAATGGCCGGAGCTGGGCGGCAAGCGGCCTGGCTGCGCTGTCGCTCCTGCTGTCGAGTTGCGTGCTGCTTGGCTTCCCGCCACCGGCCGGTGAGGCGACGCCGACCTCGGCCGCGGTCGTCGTCGTCACCGTCGCCGGCAAGGCCGCGTCTCCGACGCCGCCGCTGTTCCTCGACCCGCGGACCTACACGCCGACGGCTTCCACCACGCCCGTGCCGAACGTCCTCACGCCCGAGGTCGCGGCCTCGGCGACGGCCGCTGCGTCGGCTCGGCCAACGCTCACCCCCACGCGCACGCCGCCCACTCCGGAGATTCGCCCGACCCGCACCCCCGTGCCCACGGCCACGCCACGCGTGGTCCCGACGCCTACCCCTATGCCAACGTCAACTCCGCGCCCGCCGCGAGGCGCCACGACCGCGACCCCAAGTCCCACCCCGACGGCACGCTAGGTGCGTAGCCATACGCCGTCAGTCGGCGGCGATCCGATGGCTGCCCGGCGCCACTGACGACTGACAACTGATGACTGACGACTGCTTAGTACCCGGTCTTGCGTTGGATGAGGACCATCAGCCCCAGGACCACAAAGATCCAGACTGCCACGAACACGAGCTCGAGTGCCTCGCCGACGACCATTCGTGACTCCCCCAGCGAATTCGAGTGACGGAAGGAAACGCAGCGCACGGCCAGCCACGGGCCGCGGCCGGCATCAGCCCCACCCATTCTACCGGGTGCCCCGGCAAACGACAAGTCACCGATCCCCAGTTGAAAAGCCGCGGCCACCGTGCTATACTGATCTCGTCCAACGGCAGCCGCCATCCTGGCCCGGCACTTGCGGGGTGAACCAGTGCCAGGTAGCAGCTAGACGACGCTTGGAGGCATCGCATAGTTGGTCTAGTGCGGCCGCCTGCTAAGCGGTTACGGGGGCTATAAACCTCCGTCACGGGTTCGAATCCCGTTCCCTCCGCCGGGGCTTCAGCTACCTGAAGCCCCTTCTTTGTGCCCGAGGTCCAGGTCCGCTGTGCTGAGAGACGGTCCGCCGCCCGACGAAGTAGGTATCAGAAAGTTTTTGATGGTTTTGGGGACACCCCAAACCCCGCCAGGACGGGCGGAGCCCGTCCTGGACCTTCCCGGGACGCAGGTGAGCTTTCCGAGACCTACTGAGGTCATCGGTCGCATCCTCCCTGGCCTTTGATCCGCTTGGCCGTTAGCCCCCCGGAGGCTGCCTTCTCATAAGTAGTTCCCATGCCCCCTATCGGCACGTCGGCGTGGTGTCTTCCCGGATCCGATCAGTTGCACCACTCCGAGAACCTACAGGGGCGACGTAGGCCAGAAAACGGCGAGGTCAGTGAACTCGGTCGGCTGGAGCTTCTCGAACTCCTGTTGGGGCACCTTCAGGTACTGCCAGGCCGTCTCCGTCAGCAGTGTGGCGTTCTCGCACCAACTGATGGCGGCTCGGTCCTTGTGCGCCACGTCGACGTCCTCTCGGCCCTTGGTCTCGACCAGATAGTGCGACCTGTCCGTAAGGGCGACCACGAAGTCCGGTTCGTAGTACCGCAGGTTGCTGGCGGCGTCGGTGTACTCGACGGCGAAGCCGAACTGCGAGGGCAGCTTGGCGAACGCCTCGACATCCGGGGCGTCCTGGAGGAACTGGGCGAAGCGGCGCTCGAACTCGTTGTCGCACGGCACCAGGTTGAACACCGTCTTGCCGGCCGAGATCGTCGCC
>JACPQP010000250.1 GCA_016190465.1 Chloroflexota bacterium | reverse complement strand
GCTCGTCGTCGTCGAGCACGGCCGTCGGGCGGACCTTCCGGCGGCGGTCGACCGTCTCGAGCGGATGCAACAGAAGCGCTACGGCGACACACTCGTCTCGATCTACCGGCCGGCCCGGACGTGAACTGCATGGGAAACACAAGCGAGGCGATGCGCGTTGACGATCGCGGTCTACCCGGGGAGCTTTGATCCGATCACGCTGGGGCACGTCGACATCGCGGCCCGGGCAGCGGCGATATTCGAGCGGCTCGTCGTCGCCGTGTTCGACGCACCGGCGAAGAGCCTGACCTTCACGAGCGAGGACCGGATCGCGATGGCTCGGGAGGCGCTGGCCCACCTGACGAACGTGGAGGTGATCGGCTTTCACGGGCTGACCGTTGATCTGGCTCGACGCGTTGGGGCACAGGTCATCGTGCGGGGGTTGCGGGCGGTCTCGGACTTCGAAGTTGAGATGCAAATGGCGTTCCTCAACCGGCGGATGGCGCCGGAGATCGAGGTTGTCTGCCTTCCGACCAGTCTCGAGTTCAGTTACCTGAGTGCGACCATGATCAAGGAGATCATCCGGCTGGGTGGGCCGACCGAGGGGCTGGTCCCTCACCACGTTGGCGAGGCGCTGCGACAAAAGTACCTTGGCGACGCGAGCACGGGGCCGGTTCCTCGTTTCCTCAACAGCTAGCTGATGAGGGGGTGCCAGAAATCGACGTCTTACAACTGGTTGATCGTCTTGAATCGCTGGTCAACGTCGGCACGCGCCTGCCGTGGAGCAGCAAGGTGCTGATCGACGAGCAGCAGTTTCTCGACATCGTCGATCAACTGCGGGTCGCGATCCCCGAAGAGATGAGGCACGCCAAGCGGATGAATCAACAGCGCTCCCAGGTCATCCTTCAGGCCGAACAGGAGGCCCAGCGCATCCGGGTGGAAGCCGAGCAGGAGCGTGAACGACTCCTCGATGAGAGCGAGATCATTCGCGAGGCGCAGACCCGGGCGGTCCAGATCGTCCACGAGGCGGAGAAACGGGTGGAGGAGATTCGCCAGGGCGCGGTGGAATTCTCCAACGAGGTGCTCAGCAGTCTCGACGCCGAGCTGTCCCGCACGTTGGCCACTGTTCGCCGGGGGCAAGAGACGCTTCGCCGGGTGGTCGAAGCCGATGGTGATGACGCGGCACGTCTGCCGCCGGGCGAGCAACCTGACGCTCGTTGAGCCCAACCCCGTTTCGTGGCAATCCATCGCCTGACCGTCCGTTTGCCTTGACGCAGGCCGCTGAGTCCCTTATAATTGGTCAGCTTGGCTTGAAGCGGCTGGGGCCCGGCGTCTCAGGGTCAAGTCTCAGCGAGGAGGCGACGATGGACTTCAATGTCTCGCAGTTGGTCAAGTCGCCGCCCGGGACGATCCGCACGTACGATGTCGCCGAGGCCGTCCCCGAGCTCGACCGGGATCTGACGACCGCCGCGCCGGTGACCGGCCGGGTGAAGGTAACTCGCACCAACCGCGGTGTGATCGTCGAGGCGCGACTGGAGACCGCCATCGTCCAATCGTGCAGCCGGTGTACGGAGCCACTGATTCAGCCGGTGCAGCTTCGTTTCACCGAAGAGTACGTGCTCACGATCGATCCGGTCACCGGGCAGCGAGCGACGATTCCCCACGAGCCGTGGAGCTTTACCATCGACGAGCGACAGACGATCGACCTCGGGGAGGCGATTCGCCAGTACGCCCTTCTCGAGTTGCCGCTTCAACCCCTCTGCGCCGCGGGGTGCCGGGGGCTCTGTCCCGAATGTGGACAGAACCTGAACACCGGTGCCTGCTCGTGCACGCCGACGCCGGTAGATCAGCGGTTGGCTCGACTTGCCGAGTTGCTCAATTCGCCATTTTGTGAGGATCATTAGCGTGCCACCTCTTCCAAAACGCAAGTACGCGAAAGCGCGACAGGGCGATCGACGCCGCCACCTGCACATCCAGTTGCCCGCGCTGACGGCCTGCGCGCACTGCCATCAGCCCGTGCCGCCCTACCAGGTTTGCCCGAGCTGTGGCTACTATCGCGACCAGCAGATAGTCCCACAGAAGCCCGGCCAGGCTCGTTAATCCTCCGGCCGCACTGGTCGTTCCGAGCCCCGCCGGGCGAGGAATCTCCGCCGCGGTGCCGCAAGGCCACGGCCGAGATTCCTCGCTGCGGCTCGGAACCACCAGTGCTGCGGCTTGGGGTGACCAGCGCAGAAGTGCGGCTGGGGGGCGAGCTTGGCGCATATCGGATAGGCTCAGTCGGGAGAGGGGTGGGTAAGCTCGCGGTCGTCTTCCCGGGTCAGGGATCACAGGTCGTCGGAATGGGCCAGCGCCTGGCGGCCACGTCGCCAGCGGCGCGAGAAGTGTTCGCCCGTGCCGACGAGGTGCTCGGCTATTCGCTCAGTCGGCTCTGCTTCGCAGGCCCCGCCGAGGAGTTGCGGCAGACGCACTATGCGCAGCCGGCGCTGCTGGTTGCCTCGCTGGCGGCGCTGGACGCACTGACCGAGATGATGGGCGCCCGGCCACCCGCGGCGGCGGTCGCCGGTCACAGTCTTGGGGAGTACACGGCACTCGTCGCCGCCGGGGCGTTGGCACTGGACGACACACTGCGCGCGGTGCAGCGTCGGGGCGAGTTGATGGCGCGCGCCGCCCGGTCCGAACCGGGGACGATGGTCGCAGTGCTGGGCCTTGCCGATCGGCTGGTGGAGGAGATCTGCGCGACGGTGAGCGGCCAAGTCGTCGTCGCCAACTACAATGCGCCGGGGCAGGTCGTCATCAGCGGCGCCAGTGCTCACGTGGCTCGCGCTGCGGAGCAGTGCCGAGCCGCCGGCGCCCGGCGGGTGGTGCCGTTACCAGTTGGCGGCGCGTTCCACTCGCCGCTGATGCGCATGGCGGCCGATGAGTTCTGCGCGACGGTCGAGGAACTGCGGATCGAGTCGCCCCGCATCCCGGTCGTGGGGAACGTGACTGGAGGGCTGCTCGGCCGCGCCGACGAGGTGCGCGAGGATTTGCGTGCTCAGCTTCGATCGCCGGTCCGTTGGACCGCCTCGGTCCAGACGCTAGCCGATCGGGGCGTCGACCACTTCCTCGAGCTCGGCCCTGGCCAGGTCCTGCGCGGCCTGATCGGACGTACGCTTCCCACGGCGACGGTCCACTCGGCCGGCGACGACCTTGGGGTGCTCACCGCGGTCGAGTGGCTGAATATGAGAAACGATGTCCACATCCGTGATGTCGAGTAACCAGTCCGAGGCGCCGAAAGAGCGCCAGCGACGAGGGCGCCACGAGGCGCGCCGGCTCGCCTTGCAGGTGATGTACGAGAGTGACCTGGTCGGGCACCCGCCGGGCCTGGTCCTGGCGCGTTACCTGGAAGAGGGTGAGCACACGCCGGAGACGGTCGAGTTTGCCCGGCACCTGGTCGAGGGCATCATCCGCCAGCGCGACGCAATCGATCGGCTGGTCGTCCAGGCAGCTCCGGCCTGGCCACTCCAGCAGATGCCGGCGATCGACCGCAATATCCTGCGCCTTGCAATTCTGGAGCTTTTGTTTGATAATAGGGCGGTGCCGGTCAAGGTCGCCATTAACGAGGCGGTGGAGCTCGCCAAGGAGTTCGGCGGTGACAACACCAGCAAGTTCGTTAACGGCGTTCTCGGGACAATCGCCTCTCGGCAGGGTCAACAATCGTAGTGCGGACGAAGTGCACAGGGGTGAGGTGTTCGGCCTGGTCCCTCTTCACCGCGCTCAGAGGTAGTCTTCCCAGTTCGCGCACAGGCGGAAGGAGGTGACAGAGTGACCGAGGACACCTATGCCAAAGTGAGGAAGATCATCGTCGAGCAGCTCGGGGCCGAGGACGAAGAAGTCGTGCCGACTGCATCGTTCGTCGAGGATCTGAACGCCGACTCGCTGGATCTTGTCGAATTGATCATGTCGCTTGAAGAGACGTTCGGTATGGAGATCTCCGACGAGGAAGCCGAGAGGATCGTGACAGTCCAGGACGCAGTCGACTACATCGCTGAGCACCAACGGTAGCTGGGGTCGTTAGCCTGGCGGATGCGGCGGACCGGCTTTTCCACTGCCTGGCACAGCGTGCCAGCGGAGGTGGCATTGGCGGCTCCGCCCGTTTTTTTGTTTGTCCCGGACGGGTGTCCCGCCAGGGCGGGGGCTTGGGGGGTGTCCCCCAGGAAAGCGTCCCTGGTGGAGGGGATGGACAGCGCTGCCGAAGGGGTGTTCCGCCAGGGCGGGGGTCTGGGGGTGTCCCCCAGGAAAACTTCCCTGGTGGAGGGGATGGACAGCGCTGCCGAAGGGGTGTTCCGCCAGGGCGGGGGCTTGGGG
>JACPQP010000007.1 GCA_016190465.1 Chloroflexota bacterium | reverse complement strand
TGATGGAAGTGAGCGAAATAGTCTGGCCCAGAAGCCGCCATCGGACGAGGCGCTCGGCGACTGAAGTCGCGAGCTACCGGTACGAAGTCGGCCTTCGCCGACTGGGTTAGCCCGCGCAGGCGGGCTTCGTAAAGGGAGCTCGCGACTATAGTCGCCGAGCACCCTGGCCGCCTGTCGCCTCGGCTGGAGGGGAAGGCGGAATACTCGGTTGAGTCTAGGAGGGAGTTGAGTGATTCGGCGGATCGTGTGGTGGATGCGGCTTCTCGTGGCCCTGTCGGTCTTCGCGTCGTTGCTGCCGGTGGGTTCAGCGCTGGCAGCCGAAGACCCGCGCTTCTTCGCGCAGACCGGCTATCGCATCGGCGACGATCAGTTCTGGGATTACTTCCAGAAGCGCGGCGGCGTTCGCACCTTTGGGTACCCGGTCTCGCGGAAGTTCACGTTCCTCGGCAACGAGGTGCAGTTCTTCCAGCGGCGCATCGTGCAGAAGATGCCCGGCGGCGGCGTTGGCCAGCTCAACCTGCTCGATGCCGGACTGATGCCGTACACCTCGGTCAACGGCGCGGTCATCCCGGGGACTGATGCGGATCTGCTGAAGACGTCGCCCGCCGTCGGCAGCCCGGAGTACGCCGCGGCCATCCTCGCCTGGGTGAGGATGAACACCCCGAACGCGTTCGACGGCAAGCCAGTCAACTTCTACGGCTCGTACGCCAACACGGTGCTCTTCGGGGAGGCGTACCCGGACGGCCGGGGCGATCCGAACTGGATGGTCGGGATCAACCTGGAGATGTGGGGCGTCCCGACGAGCCGGCCGGCCGCCGATCCCAATAACTCCAACTTCGTCTATCAGCGCTTCCAGCGCGGGGTCATGCACTACGATCGCAGCACCGGCCTGACCCAGGGGCTCCTGCTCGCCGACTACCTGAAGCAGATCATCCTGGGGACGAGCCTCCCGCCGGATCTGGCCGGCGCCGCCCGGACCAGCCCCTACTTTGGCCAGTACAACAACGCGAAGCCCGGTGGGTTGAACCGCCCGGAGCAGTTGCCAAACACGAACCTCAAGGATGCCTTTGAGAAAGAGGGCGCTGTGGCGGCCCCCGCCCCGTCCCAGCCCGCGCCGCAGCCCTCCGTGCCAACCCGCACGACGGGCCTGCGCTACGGTTTCCAGGCCCACATGTACTTCCAGAACCAGACGCAGATCCTGAACATGGTGAAGGGTGCGGGCTTCAACTGGGTCAAGCAGCAGATTCGGTGGGCGGACGTCGAGCAGAATCGTGGCCAGATCGACTGGGGACCGCTCGACGGGATGGTCAACAACGCGGCGGCGCACGGGGTGAACGTGATGTTCAGCGTCGTCACTTCGCCGCGGTGGTCGCGGGCCGACGGCCACACCGACGGACCACCAGACAACTACAACGACCTCGCCAGCTTCCTCGGCCAGATGGCGGCGCGCTACCGGGGCCGGGTCCAGGCCTATGAGGTCTGGAACGAGCAGAACCTCAGCCGCGAGTGGGGTGGCGGCCGGATCAACGCGGGCGCCTACGTCGAGCTGCTGAAGGTCTCCTACACTGCGATCAAGTCAGCCGATCCCAACGCCGTGGTCATCTCCGGCGCGCTGACGCCCACCGGCGTCAACGACGTCAACATCGCGATCGACGACAAAGCGTTCCTCGACCAGATGTACCAGTATCAGGGCGGCGTCTTCAAGCAGTACGCCGATGCGGTTGGGTCCCACATGGCCGGCTACAACAACGCCCCGGAGGACTGGGTCGACCGGAACACGGTCGGCACGCCCGGCTTCAAGGGCCACGGCAGCTTCTACTTCCGCCGCATCGACGACCTGTACGAGGTCATGCGAAAGTACGGCGACAACCGGCAGATGTGGATCACCGAGTATCACTGGGCCGCGGCCACGGGCCAGGTGCCGGCCGGCTACGAGTGGACGCGAGACCTGAGCGAAGACCAGGCGGCCGATTTCCTGGCCCGCAGCATCCAGTCGATCCGGAGCGACCGCTCGTGGGTCGGCGCGGTGTTCATCTGGAACCTCAATTTCCGGACCTTCCAGGACTACCACAAGAACGAAACGGCAATCTTTGGGGTGCTCAATCCGGACTGGTCGCCACGGCAGCTCTACATTCGCCTACGCGACATGCCGAAGTAGCGCGATGGCGTGGGTCTACCTGACGACCGCCCCGAACCAGGTGATTGGCGAGCTGTGGATTGGTCTGCTGGCGGCCGGCGGGATCGACGCGATGATTGAGCCAGGTGACGCGGCGTCGTTCCTCGGCGTGTCGCCGCGCCCATGTCGGATCCTGGTCGTGGAAGACCAGCTCCCGCGGGCGCGAGCGGTCCTCGCCGAGGCAACCGAGCCGGGACCACCTGAGTAGGTATCAGGAAGTTTTTGATGGTTTTGGGGACACCCCAAACCCCGCCAGGACGGGCGCCGCCCTTCCTGGACCTTCCTGAGACGGCGAGCAGAGCGTGCTTGATGGTTTTGGG
>JACPQP010000262.1 GCA_016190465.1 Chloroflexota bacterium | reverse complement strand
TTACCTCCTCGCGTCGCCCTTCATCCTGGGGCTGCTGATCTTCGTCGCCTTCCCCATGGGGTACTCGGTCTGGCTGGTGCTGCATAGTTGGGACCTGCTCTCCCCGCCCGAGTTCATCGGGCTGGAGAACATCAGCCGGATGCTCAAGGACCCCCAACTGGAGATCTCGCTGGCCAACACCGCGTTCTACTCCTTCCTGGGGGTACCGCTGCACCTCGCGGTGGCCTTCGCGCTGGCGATGCTCCTCGACCAGCCGCTGCGGGGCCGCGACCTGTTCCGGACCGGCTTCTACCTCCCCAGCATCACGCCGGCCGTCGCCACGGCTGTCCTGTGGGCGCGCATCTTCCACCCCGAGTTCGGCATCCTGAACGAAGTGATCGGCTGGTTCGGCGTCCCGCCCCAGAAGTGGCTGTTCGAGCCCGAGCTGGCCAAGCCGGCCTTCATCCTGATGGGCTTCAGCCACATCGGCCCGCAGATGGTGATCTTCCTGGCCGGGCTCCAGAGCGTTCCGGCCACCCTGATGGAGGCGGCGGGCATCGACGGCGCCAGCGCCTGGCAGCGCTTCCGACACATCACCATCCCGATGATCAGCCCGGTCATCCTCTTCAACCTGGTGGTCGGGATCATCGGCTCGTTCCAGGTGTTCACCTCGGCCCTCATTATGACCAATGGTGGCCCCCAGAACGCCACGCTGTTCGCCGTGCTCTACATCTATCGCAACGGCTTCCAGTACTTCAAGATGGGCTACGCCGCGTCTCTCGCCTGGTTGTTGTTCACGATCATCGTGAGCTTCACCGTCGTGCAGTTCCTCCTGTCCAGGCACTGGGTCTACTACGAGGAATCCCGGTAGGCGAGCGACGGGAAGCGAGGTGCGAGAAATGGCTGCCACGACTTCGTTGTCCGGCTCGACGCGAGTCATCCACTCGCGGGGCCACTCCGCGGCGCGATTCGCCGGGCAGGTTCTGCTGCACGCTTTCGTGCTGGCGCTGGCGATCGCCTTCCTGGTGCCGACCGCCTGGCTGATCTCCTCGTCGTTCAAGGCGTCGACCGAGATCTTCGCCCACCCCATCCGGTGGGTTCCGGACACGCTGATCTGGCAGAACTACGTCGACGCGTTCACGACGCTGCCCCTGGGGCGGTTTGCCATCAACACCGGGATCGTGGTGGCATTGGCGGTGAGCGGGACGCTGGTCTCGGCGACGATGGTCGCCTACAGCTTTGCCCGGCTGCGCTGGCCCGGGCGCGACCTCTTCTTCGCGCTGCTGCTGGCGACGATGATGCTGCCGGAAGTGGTCACGCTGGTCCCCAAGTTCATCCTGTTCCGGTGGCTCGGCTGGGTCGGGACGTTCCTGCCGCTAACGGTGCCGTTCTGGTTCGGGGGAACGCCGTTCTACGTGTTCCTGCTGCGCCAGTTCCTCCGGGGGCTGCCCTACGAGCTCGAGGAGGCGGCCCGGATCGATGGGGCCGGGACGCCGCGCATCCTGGTCCAGGTAGTGCTCCCGCTCTGTCGGCCGGTCCTGGCCACGGTGGCGGTGTTCTCGACCCTGACCAACTACAACGACTTCCTGCACCCGCTGATCTACCTGAGCCGGATGGAGAACTGGACCCTGGCCCTGGGCATCCGCGCCTTCAACGACACGTTCGCGAGCCGCTGGGAGTTGATCTTCGCCGCCGCGACGGTGATGCTGATGCCGATCGCCATGCTCTTCTTCCTCGCCCAGCGCCAGTTCGTCGCGGGCATCCAGCTCACCGGACTCGGCGGTCGATAAGTATGGCGGTGCACCAATGACGACGCGAATTGACAATCCCCCCTGGGCGTCGGGCCACCCGACAACGATCCTGGACGGGCTGCGGGTTGACCTCTCGTACCCGGCGGAGCGCATGGCGGAGAACCGGGCGATGGCCCAGGCGGAGCGCAGCTTCACCTACGCCGACCGCGTGCCGGTGCGCATCGGCGTATCCCTGCGCTACTTTCTGCACGCGCGCGGCGTCGGCTACCGGGAGTACTTCGGCAGTGCCGCGGCCCAGGTGAAGCACCAGCTCCTCAACTATCGGTGGCGGCTGGCCCACGTCCACGACGACACCGTGACGGCAGCGGGCGCCGTGGTGAGCCCGGACCTGAGCACGCTCCGGGCCCTCGCGTTCGACCCGCCAGTCCACTGGAGCGACGCCGAGACGCCGCGAGCCATCCCCTCCCTGACCGATCCCGAGCAGGTCCATCGCCTGCGGGTGCCCCAGCCCGAGAGCGGCCTGGCCGGGCAGCGCATCGCCTGGTACCACGAGATGCGCGAGCTGGTGACGCAGGTCGAGGTCACGTTCAATGGCCAACCCATCGCGGTGAGCGTGAAGCTGGGGAGCGGCGAAGGCGGCCCCTTCCCGATGGCCCTGGCTCTGGCCGGCGAGCGCCTCTTCCACTGGGCCTACGAGGCGCCCGATGTCCTGCACGCGCTGATGGGCATCACCACCGAGACGTTCATCCAGCAGGAGCGCCACGTCCGCCAGCTCGGCGGCGCGCCGATGGGCGGCTGCGGGATGGGCTGCGACGGTGCCGAGATGCTCTCGCCGCGGCACTTCGCCGCCTTCGTGCTGCCGTACTACGAGCGCGTCTACCAGGCGTTCCCCGGCCGGCGTGGCCTGCACATGTGCGGCCGGATCGGTCACCTGCTCGATATCCTCGCCGGTGAGCTCCGGATCGACGCGCTGAACGGCTTCGGCGACGTCCTGGATCGCCAGCTCCTGGCCACCAGAATGGGCGGCCGCGCGCTCCTGATCGGGGGCGTCAAGATCGCCACGCTGCTGGCCGGGCCGCCGGAGGCCATCGCCGCCGACTGTCGCGATGCGCTCGAGACGCTAGCGCCCCCCGGTGGCTACGTCTTGCAGGACGGCAACAACGTGTCGCCAGGGACACCCCTCGAGCACCTGGCCGTGCTCAAGCAGGCGAGCGAAGACTACGGGATGCCCCGCCTCCGTCCCCCTCTCCGTTGACGGAGAGGGGGGACGGAGGCATATGCGCCAATTGAGGACCTGGCGCAGCGGCACCAGGGGCCGACCTCACCCCCTGCCCCCTCTCCGACACGCAGAGGGGGGGGCCGCCATCCCCCTCCCCGCGTCGGGGAGGGGGG
>JACPQP010000248.1 GCA_016190465.1 Chloroflexota bacterium | reverse complement strand
TCAGGAACGGCGGGCAGGGGGTGAGGGGGAAGCCTCCCACTGAAAATCGTGGCATGAAAGGACCACCTATGGCTCGTTCGAGGGACCGAAAACCCAGCATCCTCCACCTGGGGATCGACTCGCTTCGCGCTGACCACATGAGCTGCTACGGGTACCCGCGCCTGACCACCCCGCACATGGACCGTTTCGCCCGGGGCGGGACCCTCTTCGAGCGGACGTACAGCCCGCACGTCCCGACGACCAGCGGCTACGGCTCCATGTTCACCGGCCGGGACGCTTTCGGCACGCAGGTCGTGGCGCTCCGGCACAAGGGGCCCATGCGACCCGAGGCCCCGACGCTGGCCGAGATCCTCCGGAACGCCGGATACACCACCACCTCCGTCGGCTTCCACGGCAACCCCGCCTCGCGCGGGTTCGACAACTACCTGTCCTTCCCCGGCTGGGGGAGCTGGAACGAGGGCCGCAGCCCCAAGGCCGAGAACCTCAACAAGGTGGCGATCCCGGAGCTGGAGCGCCTGGCGAAGCAAGACCAGCCGTTCTACCTGTTCCTTCGCCACATGGACCCCCACGCACCCTACCTGCCGCCCGAGCCCTACGAGCGAATCCACTACCACGGGAACGAGTGCGACCCCGCCAACCGGTCGATGGAGCCAGTGATGGCCTTCAAGCCGTTCCGCGACTTCTTCGCGAGCTGGATGCCGCCGGGAATCGCCGACAAGGACTACGTCATCGCCCAGTACGATGGGGCGGTGGCCTACATGGACGCCGCCATCCAGACCGTTTTCACAGCCGTAGCGTCCCTGGGCATCCTGGACGACACCATCGTCGTGATCAACTCCGACCACGGCGAAACGCTCTACGACCACGACTGCTACTTCGATCACCACGGGATCTATGACGTCACCCTCCACGTGCCGCTCATCATCCGCTACCCCGAGAAGGTGCCGGCTGGCCGGCGAGTCGCCGGCTACAACCAGCACAAGGATCTGGCGCCGACTCTCCTCGAGCTGGCCGAGATCGCCCCCCAGGGTCTCACTTTCGAGGGCCGCAGCCTGATGCCGATGGTGCGGGGCGAGGTGGCCTCCTACGAGAGCGAGTTCTACATCACCGAGTGCACCTGGATGCGCAAGCACGGCTGGCGGACTCCGGAGTGGAAGCTGATCGTCGCGCTCGAGCCGGACTTCCACTTCAAGCCTCCGGTGGAGCTGTACAACCTGGTCGAAGATCCTGGCGAGGCCGTCAACCTGGTCGAACGGGAGCCAGAGGTGGTCGCCCTGCTTCGGGGCCGCATGGAGGCGTGGATCGCCCGGCGCGAGCAGGAGACGGGGCTGCCCAACCCGATGCTGACGCAGGGCGACTGGCACGGCAAAGCGGGGGTCGGGGCCTTCACGAGCTCCGAGCAGGCGTACGAGACGCTGCACATCGGCGACCCGAAACAGGCCGCCCGGCTGCAAGCCGAGTCCCGAAAGGAGTGAACGGCGCGATGTCACTGAAAGTAGCCATCGTGGGGGTGGGCAACATCGGCAACACCCACGCCGGGGTGTATCAGAAGCATCCCCAGGTCGAGATCGTCGCGGTGGTCGATGCTATCCGCGAGAAAGCGGATAAGGCCGCCGAGCGCTACCACTGCCGGGGTTTCTACTCGGTGAGTGATCTGCTGCGGAGCGGCGTCCAGGTCGATG
Source organism: Chloroflexota bacterium (assembly GCA_016190465.1). GTDB lineage: Bacteria > Chloroflexota > UBA6077 > FW602-bin22 > JACPQP01 > JACPQP01. The sequence continues at coordinate 810 of JACPQP010000248.1, read as the reverse complement.
CGGCCAGCGTCTGCACCGCGGGCGTCGAGAATGGCGGTGACCACTACCAGCCGACTATCGAACTGCTCGGCGCAGGGATCCCCGTCCTGGGCGAGAAGCCTATCTCCAACCGCCTCTCCGAGGCCCGGGAGATGGTGGCGCTGGCTCGGGAGAAGGGCCTGCGCTACGGCATCAACCTGAACCATCGCTTCACCCCGGCCGCCCTCCGGGCGAAGCAGTGGGTCGACCAGGGGCGGCTCGGCGAGCTGAACATCGTCAATATGACGATGTGGATCAACAACCCGAACGAGAGCTCGCCCTGGTTCCACATCCGGGCGCTGCACCCGCACTCGCTGGACGTGATGCGCTACTTCGCGGGCGACGTGGCGAAGGTCCAGGCGTTCTTCAAGAAGGGCAGGGGCCGCGCTATCTGGTCGAACGTGCAGGTAAACCTGCTCTACAAGAACGGCATCGTCGGCCACCTCACCGGCAGCTACGACGCGGGCGGCAGCTATGGGCTGGAGACGCTGGAGGTGGTCGGCTCGGACGCGCGGTTCGTCCTGCGGGAGGCCTGCCAGCGGCTGGAGTTCTATCCCCGGCGCTCCCGCGAGACCGAGGCCTACGACTACCTCGGTGGCATGCTGGCCTTCCCGGAGACCTTCGGCAGCCGGATCAACCGGTGGATCGAGCAAAACCTCCAGGGGGCCAGGCCCGAGGCGATCGACGCCTCCGGCGACGACGCGCTGAAGGTGCAAGCAGTCATCGAGGCGATCATCGAGTCGTGGGAGACGGATCGGGTCGTCAGCCTCTGACCGGAGGCTTCCCCTCACC